>DDOT01000075.1:517-19628 GCA_002341815.1 Thiobacillus sp. UBA2487
ATTTTGTTACAGAGTGGAATTTTATGAAAGCGTGGCGTCGTGATTCATACGCCAATTGAATAAAATTTCAATAGGGAACCCAAGTGAGGGCACGCGAATTCATGAAAAGATCGGGCTTGATGTGATCATGAAAAGATCGGGTCAAGCGCCGCCTGCATAATTATTTTGTCGCCAAGCTTCATAGATAACGATGGCGACACTATTCGACAGGTTCAAACTGCGATTGTTGGGCCGCATGGGTAATCGAATCCGTTGTTCGGTCGGTACGGTATTCAGCACATCTTTCGGCAAACCGCGTGTTTCCGGGCCGAAGACAAACACATCGCCCGGTATAAAATTTTGGTGAGAAAATGAGGTGTCGGCTTTGCTGCTTAAGGCGAAAATGCGCTGTCCGGCAAACTGGCGGTGACAGTCGTCCCAACTCGGGTGGGTTTGGAGAGTTGCGTATTCGTGGTAATCTAGCCCGGCGCGCCGTAATTGACGGTCTTCCAGGGTAAAACCCAACGGTTCGATCAAGTGTAGATGAGCGCCGGTGTTGGCGCACAGCCGAATGATGTTGCCGGTGTTGGGTGGTATTTCGGGTTGAAACAATACAATATGAAACATGGTGATGGTCTGGTTTTAATCGGGCTAATGATGAAGATGTTGGCGTTTTTTACCGGCTTGAACGGGAAACGCAAAAACGGATTGGAAAATAACGAATGGTACCGCATTTAACCACAGCACTCACGGGTCCGTTACTGGATATTGAAAGACATGTTTTGGGCGCAACGCCAGCGATTGAATGTTGGCTGCGCAACCAATGGCATGAACACGAAGCGCCGTTTTACACCTCAGTCGATTTGCGTAACAGCGGTTTTAAGCTTGCGCCGGTGGACACCAATTTGTTTCCCGGTGGATTTAATAATTTAAATCCGGATTTCATACCGCTGGCTGTACAGGCAGCCATGAGCGCGGTCGATAAAATCTGTCCCGACACCGAGCAACTGTTGTTGATTCCGGAAAATCACACCCGCAATATTTTTTACTTGCAGAATGTTGCGCGTCTGGCCGATATTTTACGCTTGACCGGTCTTAATGTGCGCATCGGCAGTTTGATTCCCGAGTTGGACAAACCGATGGAAATCGATCTTGGTGATGGCGAGTCCCTGTTGCTGGAGCCGATAGTGCGTCGCGCTAATCGCATAGGTTTGGCCGATTATGATCCGTGTGCCATTTTATTGAACAATGATTTGTCGGCAGGTGTGCCGGATATTTTGCGTGGAATCGAGCAATCTTTGTTGCCACCCCTGCATGCAGGTTGGCATGTCAGACGTAAATCACAGCATTTCGCAGCATATGATCAGGTGGCTCAACAATTTGGCGAGTTGGTCGATATAGACCCATGGTTGATCAACCCTTATTTTTCGGTATGCTCCGGGGTGGATTTTCATGCGCGTCAAGGTGAAGAATGTCTGGAGCAGCAAGTGGCATTGTTGCTGGATAAAATCCGCGTCAAATATCAGGAATACAAGATCGATGCAGAACCGTTTGTCATCATCAAGGCCGATGCAGGAACGTATGGCATGGGCATTATGACCGTAAAAAGTCCGGAGGATGTGAGGGATTTGAATCGAAAACAACGCAACAAAATGGCGGTTGGCAAGGAAGGCACGTCGACCCGTGCGGTATTGTTGCAAGAAGGCGTGCATACCTTTGAAAACATTAATGATGCGGTTGCCGAACCGGTGGTTTATATGATGGACCAATTTGTGGTGGGCGGATTTTATCGGGTTCATACCGGACGCGGCGTTGATGAAAATCTTAATTCGCCGGGCATGCATTTTGTGCCCTTGGCGTTTGAGACCCCATGCTGCTTGCCCGACCGACACGCCAATCCCGATTCAACACCCAACCGGTTTTATACGTATGGTGTGGTGGCGCGTTTGGCCATGTTGGCCGCGTCAATTGAACTGGAAACCCACGCGGCCCTGTTGGTGGATGGCAAAACGGCATGAAACTGGCATTTCTTCTGGATCCTCTGCATACACTAAAGGCCTATAAAGATAGCAGTGTTGCCATGCTGCGCGCGGCGGCGCACCGTGGACATGCGCTTTACGCCATCGCACCGGACGGTTTGTCGTGGCGCGGTGCAGGCGTAATGGCAAAAGCGGCGCGCTTGACCGTGCGAGATAGCGATGATTGGTTTAAGGTGGATGACGTTGTGCATTGCGCGTTGGCCGACTTCGATCATGTGTTGGTGCGAACGGATCCGCCGTTTGATGCAGAATATTTGTACGCCACCCAACTGTTGAGTTTGGCTGCTGAATCCGGGGTCAAGGTATGGAATGCACCACAAATCTTGCGCGACTGGAACGAAAAGCTGGCGATTATGCGCTTTTCGGAGTGGTGCGTGCCGACGCTGATCAGTCGTGATGCCGAGCAGTTGCGTGTGTTCGCTGCCGAGCAGGGTGATGTGATTATCAAACCATTGGACGGCATGGGCGGGGCGGGTATTTTTCGTGTGCGTGAAGATGGCCTGAATTTGAACAGTATCTTGGAAATAATGGGCAATAACGGCAAACGCACCTTGATGATGCAGCGCTATATTCCGGCAGTTCGTGACGGTGATAAGCGGGTGATGCTGATCGGGGGAAAGGTGGTGCCGTGGGCATTGGCGCGTATTCCGGCCGCAGGCGAAACCCGTGCCAATTTAGCAGCGGGCGGCACGGGGGTCGCCATGCCATTAACGGAACGCGAACAGATGATTGCTGATCAATTGGCGCCGCTGTTATGGCAAAAAGGTGTTCTGCTTGCGGGCTTGGATATGATCGGCGGCTATTTGACGGAAGTGAATATTACCAGTCCAACCGGCATGGTCGAAATTTTCACGCAAACAGGTTTTGATCCAGCGGATCATTTAGTGAAAGTGCTTGAACAATCATGAAATGCACTCGGCAAGCTTGTTGCGGTGGTATACGCGCCAGTATGTCCTCGCGTTGTGTGAGCAGGAGGGCATCTCGGCATGACTTTCAACAAAATATTGGCTGGTCGATGCGTTGGTTGTGGTTGTTTTTATTTCCGTTGTTGGCGGGATGCAGTAAACCACAAACCTGGACGCAACAAAGCTATGTGTTTGGCACCCGGGTTGAGATTGAAATTGATAACGTTTCGCAACAACAGGCGCAAGCAGTCGGTGCCAAGATTTTGGCACGCTTTGATCAATTGCATCATGAATTGCACGCATGGCAGCCTGGTGGCGAGCTATATCGCTTGAACACCGCGTTTGCGCATCAACAACGCGTGCCCGTGTCACCTTGGCTGGCAAGCATTTTGCGCGATGCAACGATCTATTCGGTGCGATCAGGGGGCAGTTTTAATCCGGCTATCGGTCGACTGATTCAGTTGTGGGGGTTTGAAGCCGATGAATTTGTGCCGCGTTTGCCGGCACAACGTGACATCGTTCGTCTGGTGCAAGCTCAGCCGATGATGCAGGATATCGTATTGGAAAATGGTCAGGCATACACGCGTAATGCCTTGGTCAAGGTGGATTTGGGCGGCTATGCCAAGGGCTATGCGCTGGATGAAGCAGCGCGTATTCTGCATGAGGCGGGAATTCATGACGCATTGATCAACATCGGTGGTAATATCATGGCATTTGGTCGACATGGCGACCGCCCATGGCGGGTCGGCATTCAAGATCCACGCAAACCGCGTCCATTGGCAACTCTCGAATTAAAGGATGGTGAGGCAATTGGTACCTCCGGCGATTACCAGCGTTATTTCGAGCTGAATGGCGTGCGCTACTGCCATATCATCAATCCGGCAACCGGTTGGCCCGTACAAGGCGTTGAATCAGTGACCGTATTGATTGCGCCCGGCCAGCATGCCGGTGTTTTGTCGGATGTGGCAAGCAAACCGTTGTTTGTGGCTGGTGTGGCCGGCTGGCAAGCAGCAGCCCAACAGATGGGTGTGCAAAACGCCATGTTGGTGGATAGTCGAGGAAAAATTTATATGACGTCATCCATGCAGCAGCGGGTACATCTC
Source organism: Thiobacillus sp. UBA2487 (assembly GCA_002341815.1). GTDB lineage: Bacteria > Pseudomonadota > Gammaproteobacteria > Burkholderiales > Sulfuriferulaceae > Sulfuriferula. Next base: position 4,544 of record DDOT01000075.1, read on the forward strand.
GTTAACCAGGATTGAGGGAATGATCGGAATATTGATAGTTGCGCATGGTACATTGGGAGAAAGCCTGATTCAATGTGTGTCGCATGTCATGGGCGATCGACCGCCGCTTTTGGCCGCGTTAGATGTCACGGCAGCCACGCAGTCTACGGTGCAGCAACGTGGCAGCGAGTTGATTCAACAGCTCGATCAGGGGCAAGGGGTGTTGTTGTTATCCGATGTATACGGCGCCACGCCCTGTAATAATATGTGCCGTTTGCTGTCATCCGGACAGGTGGAGGGAATCGCCGGCGTGAATCTGCCCATGTTGATCAGGGCGGTGAGTTATCGTCACTTATCACTTGCCGAGGTGGTTGATAAAGCGGTTGCTGGCGGCAAGGATGGCGTTCTTTATATTTCTGCGGAGTTTTGCGATGCAACAACGGGATGTTGAAATCATCAACAAGCTAGGGCTGCATGCTCGCGCGTCAGCCAAGTTTACGCAATTGGCGTCGCAATTTGCCAGCGATGTGTGGATTACGCGTAATCAGCGTCGCGTTAATGCCAAAAGTATTATGGGCGTTATGATGCTGGCTGCTGCAAAAGGCAGTGTGATCACATTGGAAACCTCCGGCAGCGATGAAACGGCCGCGATGAATGCCCTGGTAACCTTGATGGCCGAACGGTTTGGAGAGTCGGAGTGAGTTTTACGCTGCATGGCATTGGGGTATCGCCAGGCATTGCCATTGGTGTGTGCCGGGTTGCTTCGCATACGCGTATCGAAGTTGCTCATTACGTGCTGTCCAGTCAGTCTTTAGACAAAGAGGTAGCGCGCTTTGATCATGCCATTGCGACGGTGCGCAATGAAATGGAAGTGTTACGCAAGCAGATTCCGGTAAATGCACCTGCAGAATTGTCGGCATTTCTGGATATGCATCAGATGATTCTGGATGATGCGATGCTGTCAGATGTGCCACGACAACTGATACACAGCCAGCAGTGTAATGCAGAGTGGGCGCTGGCCCAACAGATGGAACACTTGCTGGAGCAGTTTGACGCCATCGAAGATGCCTATTTACGCGAACGCAAAGCCGATGTGGTACAAGTGGTTGAGCGGGTCCTGAAAGTGTTGTTGGGTCATCCCGATAACTTGCCATCGACAGAAAGCAATTTGGCGGATTGTATCCTGGTGGCGCATGATCTGTCGCCCGCAGACATGATCAGCTTCAAGCGCCAGCGTTACTCGGCGTTCATTACCGATGTCGGCGGTGCAACATCGCATACCGCTATTTTAGCGCGTAGTTTGGGTATTCCTTCCGTTATGGCCCTGCATTCGGCCCATGAACTGATTCGTGACAACGAAATCATGATTGTGGATGGCGATCAGGGCGTGGTGATCGTTGATCCGGCAGATAATGAACTGGAGGAATACCAGCTCAGGCAAGAGCAATGGTTGCTTGAACATCAAAAATTGCGGCGTTTGAGCGGTAGTCGATCGGCCACGTTGGATGGTCTGGACATTGAACTGTTTGCCAATATTGAATTGCCGGATGATGTGACAGCGGCGAAACAGGCGGGCGCCACTGGTATCGGTCTGTTTCGCAGTGAATTTTTGTTCATGAATCGTACAGACCTGCCCGGCGAAGAGGAGCAGTTTGACGCATATCGTGCAGTCGCTACCGAAATGCTCGGCCAACCGGTGACAATTCGTACGTTGGATATCGGGGCGGATAAACCGGTGGGCGGATTAACCGACAACACCCTTAATCCGGCATTGGGGCGGCGTGCCATTCGCTTGTGTTTGAGCGAACCAGCCATGTTTCATACCCAATTGCGCGCCATTTTACGCGCATCACATTATGGACAGGTGCGCATCATGATTCCCATGTTGTGCAATCTGCAAGAGCTGCGCATGACCCGACAAGCATTGATGCGCGCGCGTGCCAGCCTGGAAGCCGATGGAATACCATTCGATGCACAAATCCAGTTGGGGGGCATGATTGAGGTGCCGGCTGCTGCCATGATGGCGCATGCCTTTGCCGAACAACTGGATTTTCTGTCGATTGGCACCAATGACCTGATTCAATACACGTTGGCGATTGATCGGGCAGATGATGGCGTTGCCTATTTATACGATCCGCGACATCCCGCGGTAGTACAACTGATTGCACAAACCATTCGGGCCGGCAGCAAACTGGGAAAACCGGTGTCTATCTGTGGTGAAATGGCGGGTGACCCGCGCTTGACCCGGTTGTTGTTAGGACTTGGTTTGCGTTATTTTTCCATGCAATCCGCCAGTTTGCTCAGTGTTAAGCAGCAGGTGCTTAAGGCCGATATGCAAAAGATTGCCTTGCTGGTGCAAAAGATTCTTAAAACCACCGATGAAGACAAGCTGGACAGCTTGTATGCCCGCCTGAATCAATAGCCCGCCTGAATCAATAGCCAAACATGCTGTGTGCATGGGACGGTTGCGTGGCAAACATCGCCCGTCAGGCCGGGCGTTGTGCCGGGCTGTTCGGATGAGACGCCATCACTTGCAAAACCAGTTTGTGTATCATTTGTTCTTCATCAGCCGGTATGATCAGAATCGGTTTGCTGTAGTTGGTGTGCAGGTAGGTTTTATGTTGCTGATTCGCTTGCTGGTTAAGCGCGAAACCGATGGTGTGCAAACCGTCCATGATTTTTTTTCGCACCTCACTGGCGTGTTCGCCGATGCCGCCGGTGAAGACCAGCGCGTCCACACCGCCATTTTTGGCGGCCAATGCGCCGATCGCGCCACGGATTTGTCGTGCAAAGTAATCCACTGCAAAAGCCGCTGTCGATGTTGGGCTGGCCAATAGTTCGCTCATTTCATTGCTTTCACCATCAGACAATGCCAGTAATCCCATTTCGTGATAAACCGCATGTTCCAGCTCTGTTGGTCCCAGTTGCTGACCAAGCGCCAGCATGACCCCCGGATCGAGATCGCCGCTGCGCGTACCCATAGGAACGCCGCCAGACGGGGTGTAGCCCATGGTGGTATCAATCGAGCGCAATGCATGCAGGTGGCACAAGCTGGCGCCATTGCCCAGGTGCGCGACAATCACATGCCCGGATGCCTGCGTGTTGCTTAGCAGCGCAGGTAACTGACTGGCAATCCATGCGTAATTGATGCCATGAAACCCGTAACGACGGAGACCGAAACGCTGCGGAATTGGCAAGCGCCAGGCCAATTCGGGCATTGTTCCATGGAAAGCGGTGTCATAGCAGGCCACTTGTGGTCCCGGGAAGTGTGTTAGACACAAATCCACGCCCAGCAGGTTGCCCGGCAGGTGCAATGGTGCCAGTGCTACCAAGGTTTGCAGGCGCTCGCGTTCTGCATCGTCAATCAAGCGGGCTGCTTCGGTGATGTTGCCGCCATGCACCATGCGATGCCCAACGGCATCGGGCTTCACCCCACCCATGGCCTCCATCAGAGCGGCAAATGCTTCATGATGATCGTGCGGAAATCCATGGCCAATATGTTCAAAGCGGTAGTTTTGTCGCGTACCATTCGGTAAAAACAAGCTGGCCTTAAGTGAGGATGAGCCGCTGTTGATGGTGAGTATGGTGGGATAGTCCGCCAAATCATCGACAACATGCAAGTGCCGGGCGGTTTGGCGCGCATCTGATTCGGGATCAGATGAGTACGCATGGGGTTTGGCAGACGCCGTGCTCTGCCGAATGGCCAGATTCTTTTTGCGGTTGGGCATTAACCCGATCCTTTCATGAATTTGCGTGATGATCACGCAGGATTTTGTTCCAGAGTGGCATGTTATGAAAGCGAGGCGTACTTATGCATACGCCCAATCAAATAAAATTTCAATCGGGAACCCAAGTGAGGGCGCGCGTTAATTTATGAAAGGATCGGGTTAGTAAGGCCATTTCCATTGGCTGATGTCGGGCATGTCTTCACCGTGATGCACAATGTACTGTTTATGTTCCATCAATCGGTAGCGCATGGCCTGTTTAATGTGCTCGGCCCGGTCCTGTAAGGATGGTACGCGATCAACCACGTCGATAACCAGATGGAACCGATCCAGTTCGTTGAGGACGACCATGTCAAACGGCGTGGTGGTGGTGCCTTCTTCTTTGTAGCCACGTACATGCAGATGGTGGTGGTTGTGGCGGCGATACGTTAAACGGTGAATCAGCCAAGGGTAACCGTGATAAGCGAAGATAATCGGGCGGTCAGCGGTGAACAGGGTTTCAAAATCGCGTTCGCTCAAGCCATGTGGATGTTCTTCACGCGGTTGCAGGGTCATTAAGTCCACGACGTTAACCACCCGAATGCGTAATTCCGGCACTGCTTCGCGCAAGATATGCACGGCAGCCAAGGTTTCCAGGGTGGGAACATCGCCGCAACATGCCATCACCACATCCGGAGTGCCGTTTTGGTCGTTGCTGGCCCATTCCCAAATGCCGATGCCACGCTCGCAGTGCGCCATCGCTGCCGGCATGTCCAGCCATTGTAGCTCAGGTTGTTTGCCGGCCACGATGACATTGACATAATTGCGGCTTTTTAAACAATGGTCGGCCACAGCCAATAACGTGTTGGCATCGGGCGGCAGGTAAACACGAATGATATCGGCTTTTTTGTTGACCACGTGGTCGATGAAACCGGGGTCTTGATGCGAAAAACCGTTGTGATCTTGTCGCCAGACGTGCGAGGTCAGCAAATAGTTGAGCGAGGCAATCGGGCGCCGCCACGGAATTTCTTGTGATGTGACCTTGAGCCATTTGGCATGTTGGTTGAACATGGAATCAATGATATGGATAAACGCTTCATAACACGAAAAAAACCCGTGTCGTCCGGTAAGCAGATAGCCTTCCAGCCAACCTTGACAGGTGTGCTCGGAGAGGATTTCCATCACCCGTCCGTCAGCCGCCAAATGATCATCGTTATCCAGCAAATCAGCCATCCAACTGCGCGCAGTGACTTCAAACAACGCGGACAAACGGTTGGATGCGGTTTCGTCTGGGCCAAATACCCGAAAAGTCTGCATGTTGTTGCGCATGATATCGCGCAAGAAGCGACCCAGCACGCGGGTTGATTCGGCGGTAACTTTACCGGGTGATGCCACGTCGACTGCGTAGTTGGCGTAATCGGGTTGGTCAAGTTCGCGTAACATCAAACCGCCATTCGCGTGCGGGTTTGACCCCATTCGCCGTGACCCGCTGGGGGCCAATGCGGCGAGTTCACTTTTCAGGCGGCCCGCTTCATCGAACAGTTGATCAGGTTGATAGCTGTTCATCCAATGTTCAAGAATGGCCACGTGTTGCGGGTGCTCCGCCATCTCACCCATTGGCACTTGGTGCGCGCGCCAACTGCCTTCGGTTTGCAAGCCATCGATGGTTTTCGGGCAGGTCCAGCCTTTCGGGGTGCGCAGTATAATCATTGGCCAGATCGGGCGCTCCACAGGCCCCCCGTTACGGGCAGCTTGTTGAATGGCACGGATGTCCGCGGTGGCTTGATCAACGGTTGCCGCCATCAATTGGTGCATTTGCAGCGGGTCGTCGCCTTCAACAAAACGCGGCGCATAGCCATAACCTTGAAACAGGTGTTCCAATTCGGCATGACTGATACGGGCGAGCACCGTCGGATTGGCAATTTTATAGCCGTTTAGATGCAAAATAGGCAGCACGGCGCCATCGGTTACCGGATTCAGAAATTTGTTGGAATGCCATGACGTTGCCAAAGGGCCGGTTTCTGCTTCGCCATCACCAACAACACAACAGGCGATCAGGTCAGGGTTGTCGAATACCGCGCCATAGGCATGCGAGATGGCATAACCCAGTTCACCACCTTCATGAAACGAGCCGGGGGTTTCTGGCGCTACGTGGCTGGGAATCCCGCCGGGGAAGGAAAATTGACGAAACAGCGCGTGCATGCCGGCTTCGTCCATCGACACATGCGGATAAAATTCGCTATAAGTGCCCTCCAGCCATGTGTTGGCGACCACCGCCGGTCCGCCATGTCCCGGGCCGGCGATGAAAATCATGTTCAGATCATCCCGTTTGATAACCCGGTTCATATGGGCATAAATGAAATTGAGCCCCGGTGTGGTGCCCCAATGTCCCAACAGGCGCGGTTTTATATGTTCAATGGAGAGCGGCAGCTTGAGCAGCGGGTTGTCCAGCAAGTAAATTTGCCCGACAGAAAGGTAGTTGGCAGCATGCCAGTAACGGTTGATTAAATCCAGTTCGTTGGCTGACAATGGGGCGGTAGACATAATGTGCTCCAAAACATGTTTCCGGATGAAAATATAGTGTGGCGCCAGATTGTTACAATATGTCGATGGAATGCGGTATTTCGCCCAGTTGCCTGCGCAAGCGCGTGACTTCATCGAGTAAATCTACCACCAGTGCCGCCAGTTCCGGATTGGCATCAAAGTCGCGTTCAATTCGCAGCAAACTGCGGGTACGGTGCAAGGCACGGCTACCAAACACAGCATTGTCCAGTCGGTCGGGTATCGGCTCAATGATCAGACCAGCCATCATGCGTTCGGCAATCCAAGCCGGTTCGACATGACAGGCCGATGCCAGTTCGACCAAGCTGAGCGGGGTTTCATCGGTAAGTGTGCAGGCGAAGGTCATGATCCGTTTCCTTTGCGCGGGTTGAATGGTAGGGTTTCGGCCATTTTTTTATAAAGGTCACGCGCGGCGTCTGAGTCGGCGGGCGGCAAGACGACTTGCAATTCCAGATAGGCATCACCGGCGGGTTCACCAGGGATGCCACGACCTTTCAAGCGTAATTTGCGACCGGACTGTGAGTTGGGCGGAATACGAATATCAATCGGGCCGGACGGTGTTTCGGCCTGAATTGGCCCGCCGAGTGCAGCTTCCCACGGGGTGAGGGGGAGTTTGCCGTGGATATCACGGCCTTCTGCCCGAAATTTGCCATGTGGACGGAAACTGATTTCCAGATACAAATCGCCCGTCGGTCCACCATTCAGGCCGGGGCTGCCTTGGCCGGCAATGCGTAAGTGCTGTCCCTCTATAACCCCACGGGGGATGGCGATTTGCAAGGTTTGTTCGCGCAGGCTGACTTGCCCGTTGGCCTCTATTTCAGGTACGCGCAACTGCACGGTTTCGTGTGCGCCTGTATAGGCGGCGGTCAAATCGATGACAATTTTGGCATGACGGTCTTCACCACGCATTTGATGCGTGTGATGACTGCGACTCCCTTGCCCGAACATCCGTGCAAAAAAGTCGCTGGCATCGTGCATATCGTTTTGGGCAAAGCCGCGTCCAGAAAATTCAAAACCGTTTCCCCAATCGGGCGGCGGCGTGAAGTCCTGCCCGGCCTGAAAACCTTGCCCCATTTGATCATAAGCGGCTCGTTTTTCAGGGTCAGATAGTACGGCATTGGCCTCATTGACTTCTTTCATCATCTGTTCAGCATTCGCTTCTTTGCTGACGTCAGGATGATATTTGCGGGCCAGCCTCCGGTAGGCTTTGCGGATGTCATCCTGGCTGGCGCTTCGCTCGACCCCGAGTGTGGCATAGTAATCTTTGAATTGCATTGATATTTCCTGTCAGATAAACACCCAAATCAGCGAAACAGCACTCATGCCCAGTAAAGCAATGACAGCCGGCATAAGTAACGTATTACGCGGGATCAGTATGGCATACAACCCTTTCAGCAAATTGTTGCTGGCACTGGCAATAATGATAGCGTCACTGATGGCCTGGCTGTCAATGGCAAAATGACCGGCCAGCAGGGAAAGTATAAATGGGTCGATGTCGCTGAAGCCGCTCAAAAATGACAGCCAGTGCAACCCGGAGGTGCCCCATGTGGCGATAATATACCGGGTGAGCAGGGCAAATGCGACAAACAGACCGGCAAACAGCATGGCGGTAGAAAATTCCAAGGGATGTCGGGTGGTGCTTTGTTCTGCAGGGGCGACACTCTCGTGGTTGGCTTGTCGACGATTGAGCCACCAGCCGGCGAGCATGGCGGTAACGAGGGCAGCACTGAAAGGAGCAAGCAGCGTTCGGGCAATGCTGATGTGACCCAACATGGCAATCAAGAGCAATAAACGGGCATACATCATGCCGCTGGCAAACACCAGTGCACTGGAATAGGGTTTGGTGCCGGCATCGGAGTCTTCTGCGGCGCGGCGGCTGAGCACAACGGTGGTAGCGGTGCTGGAATAAATGCCGCCCAAAATGCCGGTTACCACCATGCCGGAGCGCGGCAGAAAATAGGTTTGAACCAAATAACCGCTCCACGAAATACCGGATACGGCCACAATCGAGATCCAGAGTTGGCGCCAAGTAATAGCCAGATTTGGTGTGATGGCCTGATTGGGGAGCATGGGCAATACAATGCCGACCATAATCAGAAATTTGGCAAAGGTAATGGCTTCGGTTTCACGCAGTTGGTCAGACAGCCGGCGAATGCCGGGTTTTTCACCGAGCACCAACAGCAAGGTTACGGTATACAGCATGAGCAGCCAAGTGCTTTGTGTCAATGCCAGTGCGCCAACCGGATAGGTCAACAAGGCAATCAAGGCGGGCAGCAGACTTTGCTGTTCTTTGTGCAGCAAGAAGTGATAATGTATGGTCAACAAGGCGGTCAGCGTGACATATCCCACCGCAAACAAACGCAAGCCTGGATCGAGTAGCGTCAGAACAAACCCAAGCATACTTAGCAGCGTTATGGTGCGTGTGGTGCCAAACCCGAGGTCCAGTTGATGCGCCCGTCGGTAGCTGTGAACCTCAAGCCCGATGACAAAGCCGATCAATACCGTGGCCAGAAAGGCCGACGTTTGCGGTGGGAAATCAGCCAACCATTGCATGATCACAAACCCGTGCAGCAAAAAGATGCCTTACTATACTCCGCTGCCTGTTGTGCGGCGAGACTAACCTGATCTTTTTGAGCGTCTGAAAAATTGTGTGCTGTTTGTCAGTCAATCAGCATATAATGATGCAGGAGCGTGGTAGAGCTCGCTTTCCGGTTTGGCTGAATGATGCATGGCGCTCTTGAACGCCATTGCCGGGCAAGAGAATGACAGCCATGTTTCTGGGTTTTTTCCCTATTTTAAAGAGGAGTTTTTTATGAATAATTCCCGTCGTTCGTTTTTGAAGACCGCATCGTTGATTGCCGGCGTGGCTGCCGTGCCGGTTAGCTTCATCAGTCGCGAAGCGTATGCTGCTAAAGTAGCCAAGGCCGCTATGCAATATCAGGACAGCCCAAAAGGCTCAGCCCAATGCTCGAGCTGCATGCAATTCATTCCCGGCAAATCGGCATCTGCCAAGGGTCAGTGCAAAGTAGTAGAAGGTGATGTCAGCCCTCACGGTTGGTGCTTGGCTTACTCGGCCAAGAGCTGATCGCTTTACCGGCAGGGTGCTGATGCCTGTTCCTGAAGGAATCGCATCCGGCCGACGTAAGGGCGCGGCAGCGTTAAGGCTGCGCCCGTTTAAATTGTGAATTGTACGCTGCTTGTGCAGCGATTTTTTTGTCGGGTTTTGTGTGGCTGATTCGGATCAACTGTATCGCTTCATGTTTGAGCAAGCCGCCGTGCGTGGTGAAATTGTATCGTTGGATGGTAGTTGGCAAGAGGTGTTGCGCCGTGCCGACTATCCTTTGGCGTTGCGCACCCTGTTGGGTGAATTGACGGCTGCAGCGACATTATTGATTGCGACACTAAAATTTGACGGCAGCCTGATTTTACAGATGCAATCCGATGGTGTGATCAAGCTGTTGGTGGTGGAAGTAACCTCTAGTCGAACGCTGCGCGCCACTGCCCGCTGGGATGGCGAGATTCTTCGGGACGATTTTTCCGCGTTGTTGCAAGGCGGTCACCTGGTGCTAACCTTGGACCCTAAACAAAAAGATCAACAGGCTTGGCAAGGCATCGTGCCATTGCAAGGTCAATGCGTGGCCGATGCAATGATGCATTACATGCGTCAATCCGAGCAAATCGATACCCGGATGGTATTGGCGGCAGACGATAAACGTGCTGCCGGTTTGTTGATTCAGCGATTGCCCGATGTTCCGCAAGGCGATACGGATGCATGGGATCGTGCGGTTCATCTTGCAGCGACTTTGCAGCGCGATGAGTTGCTGACGCTTTCATCACGACAGGTCTTGCACCGTTTGTTTCATCAGGAAACCGTGCGCTTGTTTGATGCGGAGCCGGTTTCATTTTATTGCGATTGTTCGCGCGAACGGGTTGCCAATATGTTACGCATGCTCGGGCAAGATGAAGTGGCCTCGATATTGACCGATAGCGAAACCATTGATGTCACGTGCGAATTTTGTGGTCAAGCTTATCAGTTTGATGCGGTTGATGCGGCACAATTGTGGTTGGATGTGCCGAGCGTGGTGGGTGATACCGATACCCACCATTAACCGTATCGTTGCGTAGTCGCTCTGGTTAAAAATTCAGGCCAAAGGTCGGTATATTATTTATCCAGCGCTGTCGTATCTTCGCGATCTACCTGCTTGCGCCACCAGTAATAGCCAAGCCCGCCCACTGCCACCAAGACAATAATGCCTGCCGTTATCAGATGCAGATATTGTTGAATCAAGGTCATATTGTTGCCGATGGTATAACCCAAGGCAATCAGTACGATTGCCCATACACCAGCGCCTAGCAACGTAAACAGGCTGAATATTAGTAATGGCATGTGTGCCAGGCCGGCCGGAATGGAGATAAGATGGCGAATGCCGGGAATCAAGCGACCGGTAAAAGCAGAGATCGCGCCATAATGTTTGAAAAAATGATCGGTGCGGTGCAATAGCGGGGCTTCGACGAAAACGTATTTACCCCAGCGTTCCAGAAATGGTCGACCTACCCACAGGGCAAAGCCGTAATTCAATAACGCACCCGACAAACCGCCCAGCATGGCCGTCAATAATATCAAAATACTGTTCATTTTGCCTTGAAACGCCAGATAGCCGGCCGGAATCAGAATCAGCTCGGATGGGACGGGGGCAACCGTCGATTCCAGCAGGGTCAGGATGTAAATGCCCAAGTATCCCCAATTTTGCACGGTTTGAATAATGGCATTGATAGCGTGATGCAGCATGATTTACTCGATGGGAGGGCGGGTTGAAAAAATACGATCATGCCACATTCGGGCAGAACGACGTAGCTCGGTTTCATCAAGGTGAGTGAAATTTCCACTGTCGAGCAATCGCCTGCCGGCCACCCAAACGTGACTGACTTGATGGCGTCCGGTAGCGTACACCAGTTGGGCAATCGGGTCATAACAAGGCTGGCTGGATAAATCTGACAGGTTGACCGCAACCACATCAGCCTGTTTTCCTGGAATCAACGACCCCAAACGGTCAGCCACCCCAAGTGCGTTGGCAGCGTTGAGTGTGACCATTTGCAAGGCTTGCCAGGCCGGCAGCGCCGCAGGGTTGTCGCTGCTGCCCTTGGCCAGTAGCGCAGCCAGTTTCATCTCGGCGAACAAGTCGAGGCTGTTGTTGCTGGCCGCTCCATCCGTGCCCAAACCGATATTCACGCATTTTTCCAGCATGGCGGCAATGGGTGCGATCCCGCTGGCTAATTTCAGATTTGAGGTTGGGCAATGCGCCACATGGCAACCATAGTTGACCAGCAATTGTTGTTCGTGCTCGTTTAGATGAACGCCATGCACCGCGATCAAATGCGGACCGGTAACCCCCAGTTCGTGCAATCTTGCTAAAGGGCGCTGGCCGTAAGTGGCAAGGCTGTGGTTAATTTCATCTTTTGTTTCATGCAGATGCAGGTGGATCGGCAAGTCCAGTTGTTGTGACAACGAAACGATTTTTTCAAAGCTGGCATCGCTGACCGTGTAGGGTGCATGTGGCGCCAGCGTGAAGCCGAGCAACGGTTCGTCTAACACACGGTCACGCAAGACCAAGCCTTTGTGCAGGTACTCATCCGCATCGTTTGCCCAAGCCGTGGGAACATCAATCACCACGATGCCAACATGCGCGCGCAGTTGGCAATGGATGGCAGCATCCGCTACAGCGTCCGGAAAAAAATACATGTCGTTAAAACAGGTGATGCCGCCACGCAGCATCTCGGCGCAAGCCAGTCGTGCACCATCGTAGGCAAACTGATAGTTAACGTGTTGTTGCTCGGCAGGCCAGATATGTCCCTTTAGCCAGGTCATAAGCGGCAAGTCATCAGCATAACCGCGCAATAAGCTCATTGAGGCATGGCTGTGCAAGTTGATCAACCCGGGTATCAACACGTGTTGGTCCAGCACGTGCCGAGCGTTGGCCGTGTAGCGTTGTCTGGCATCGGCAATCGGCAGCACATCGATGATTTTGTCATGCTCGATGACCAGCGCATGGTTGTGCAAAACGGAATGTGCCGGCTCAACTGGCACAATCCAGCGCGCTTCGATGATGGAGTCAACGGGTATTGGCATGATGAGATGGCGGTAAAAGACAGGGTGGATTATAGCTTGAATATGTGACAAACCATTTTTTACCCAATTTTTTCATCAACGACCCGAAAGTATGCGTTTATTCATAAAAAAATCGGATTAAATCGGGTTAAATCGTGTTTAGTCAAAAACCACGGTTTTATTGGCATACAGTAATACACGGTGCTCGATGTGCAGTCGCACAGCGCGCGATAACACGATTTTTTCAAGATCTGCGCCTCGTCGAATCAAATCATCCAGGTCATCGCGGTGAGAAATGCGTACAACATCTTGTTCGATGATCGGACCGTCATCAAGTATTTCAGTGACGTAGTGACTGGTTGCCCCGATGAGTTTGACGCCTCGTTCATACGCGCGATGATAGGGTTTTGCACCGTGAAATGCCGGCAGAAATGAATGGTGAATGTTGATGATGCGGTTGGGGTAGTGGCGGATAAAATCAGGTGACAACACCTGCATGTAACGTGCGAGCACGATGAAGTCGATGTGCAGGTTGCGCAAGGTTTCCAGTTGTGCGGCTTCCGCTTCGGCTTTGCTGTCACGCTCGACCGGGATGTATAGAAACGGAATTTTATAACAGTTGGCCAGCCATTCGGTGTCGGGGTGATTGCTGATGATAACCGGGATTTCGCAGTGCAATTCACCCGCTTGGTAGCGATACAGCAAATCGGCCAGACAATGGTCGTAGCGCGACACGAAAATCGCCATGCGTGGTTTGATGTTGCGATGTGATAACTGCCAGGTCATGTTGAAGGATTGAGCGAGCGGCGCGAAAGCCGACTCAAAGGCGTCCGGTGGCAAGTCAAACTGGCGGCTATCCCATTCCACACGCATCAAAAACGTCCCTGATTCGGCATCTTGATGCTGATCAGCGTGCAGGATGTTGGCGTTGTAGCGCACAAGAAAGTTGGCTATCGCGGCGACCAGACCTTTACGATCCGGACAGTTCACCAATAAAATCGACGTGGATGTCATGATGTAGACACTGAAAAAGGCAACGCCGGCATCATACCTTCTGCAGAATCATATCGCTACGTTCGGCGTAGAAAAATTGGCTAAAAAATGCGGCCAAACCACTTGGCGATACACGTTGATTGGCCTAGAATAGCCCAAGTTTTGTATTTTATGATTTATAAAACACCAGATATTGTGCATAACCCTTGAAAATCTTGTGGATGGCTTGTGCAACAATCTGGTGATGTCCTGTGTATAACGTGTGTCTAAAAACTGAATGTCTCAAGGAGAGGCCATGCAAACTGTGATTACCCCGCCGACAGAAACCCCATCCAATCCGCTTGCCGATTGGGTGCCCGATCAAGGGGTTGCTGCGCTCGCTGCCGACTATAAGATCATTCGGCGGAATGGTTCGGTGGTGGGGTTTGAGCCATCTAAAATTGCCATTGCCATGACCAAGGCATTTATTGCAGTGCATGGCGGTCAAGCTGCTGCCTCAGCGCGCATTCGCGAGCAGGTGGAGCAGTTGACCCGGGGTGTGGTGCAAGCACTGGTACGCCGTCAACCGCATGGCGCCAGTTGGCATATCGAAGATATTCAAGACCAGGTCGAGTTGGCACTCATGCGCTCGGGCGAGCATGAAGTGGCACGCGCGTATGTGTTGTATCGGGAAAAGCGTAACCAGGAACGTGCTGCGACACGTCAGGATGTCAGCAATGCATCGGCGATACACGTTGAAGAAAATGGCCGTTTGATTCCATTGGATATGGCGATGTTGCGCAGTCGGGTGCAGTCGGCATGCGATGGATTCGGTGCAGAGGTAGACGTAGAAGCGGTCATGCAATCCGCCATTCGTGATTTATATGATGGTGTTCCGATGGCAGAAGTGGAGCGTTCGCTGATCTTGGCCGCACGCACCCGTATCGAACAAGACCCCCATTATGCGTATGTCACTGCCCGTTTGTTGCTGGATTCCGTGCGGCGTGAAGTTTTGGGGCGCGGCGTAAGTCAGCAGGAAATGGCGCTGGAATATACGGATTATTTTCCCCGGTTTATCCGTAAGGGCATTGCAGCCGAGCTGCTGGATGAACGCTTGGGTCAGTATGATTTGGAGCGATTGGGTAAAGCGCTGGATGCATCGCGCGACTATAAGTTTGATTACCTTGGTTTGCAAACCTTGTACGACCGTTATTTTTTACACATCGATGATGTGCGTATCGAGCTGCCGCAGGCGTTTTTCATGCGCGTTGCGATGGGGTTGGCGCTAAATGAGATTGATCGTGAAGCCCAAGCGATTGCTTTTTATAATATCTTGTCACGTTTTGATTTCATGAGTTCGACCCCGACGTTATTTAATGCCGGTACACGCCATAGTCAGTTGTCATCATGTTATCTGACCACTGTTTCTGACGATCTGGATGGTATCTATCAGGCAATAAAAGAAAATGCCATGCTGCAGAAATATGCGGGCGGACTGGGCAATGACTGGACACCGGTGCGTGCGCTGGGTTCGCGTATCAAAGGCACCAATGGTAAATCGCAAGGGGTAGTACCATTTCTGAAGGTGGTTAACGACACGGCAGTGGCCGTCAACCAAGGCGGCAAGCGCAAGGGGGCAGTCTGCGCCTATCTGGAAACCTGGCACCTTGATGTCGAAGAGTTTCTTGACTTGCGCAAGAATACGGGTGACGATCGTCGCCGTACGCATGACATGAATACCGCCAACTGGATTCCCGATCTG
>DDOT01000166.1 GCA_002341815.1 Thiobacillus sp. UBA2487
CTAGATTGGTGATGTTATGCATGTCGCGGCTGATCGATTGTTCAATATCAATGGCGGGATAATGGCCCGCTTCGGCCAGGCGCCGGTTTAGTACAATGTGTCCGTCGAGGATGGCGCGTGCCGCATCCGCGATCGGGTCTTGCTGATCGTCACCTTCCGTGAGCACGGTATAAAATGCGGTGATTGATCCNNCCCCGTTTACCATTGCCGGCCCGTTCAACCAGAACAGGCAGTTTGGCGAAAACGGATGGCGGATAACCTTTGGTGGCTGGTGGCTCGCCGATGGCCAATGCAATTTCGCGTTGCGCCATGGCATAGCGGGTGAGAGAGTCCATGATCAGCAGTACATTTTTTCCTTGGTCACGAAAATACTCTGCAATGGCAGTCGCGTAAGCGGCACCTTGCAGGCGTAACAGGGCGCTGGAGTCAGCGGGGGCCGCTACCACGACCGAGCGCTGGCGTCCGTCGTCGCCAAGATTCTGTTCAATGAATTCTTGAACTTCGCGTCCCCGTTCGCCAATCAGGCCGACCACGATGATATCTGCCGTGGTGTAGCGTGCCATCATGCCTAATAATACACTTTTGCCTACACCAGATCCGGCAAACAGCCCCATACGCTGTCCGCGGCCGACAGTGAGTAGTGCGTTGATGGCGCGAATGCCGACATCAAGCGGCTCCGTGATGGGTGCCCGACCCAACGGATTAATGGATCGAACCGCCAACGGAGCGCTGTCCATGGTCGGCAAAGGACCCAATCCGTCCAGTGGGCGACCGGCACCATCCAGCACGCGACCAAGTAGTGCCGTACCGGCTGGCAAATGTCGTGTACGATCAATTGCCCGGCGACGCGGTGGGCTATCTGCGTCGCCGGGTGTCAATGGGATGTCCAATGGCAAAACCGCCGCACCGGGAATAACGCCTTCCACCTCGGACTGAGGCATGAGCAAGAGATGGTCGTGGTTAAATCCAACCACTTCGGCCTCAATGCGTGCCCCGCTGGGCAACGGAATAATACAGGCACTGCCGATTGGCAGTTTCAGGCCCACTGCTTCCATCACCAATCCGGTGACGCGGGTGATTTTGCCGCTTACATCAAACGGCGTGATGGCGCCAAGCCGTTGCCCGGCTTGTTTTAGCTGTGTTTGCCAGTTGGCGCGGTGCCGGTCTTGGTTCAGGTTTTCAGCCATTCTGACTTTTGCCCGATGTCAGTCATTAAGCGCTCCCAGCGCACAGGTAATGTGGCGTCAATCTGGTTGGTTTGGGTGTCGATGCGACAACCGCCACGTGCGATTTGTGGATCTGCCATTAATTGCCAGCCATTACGGGATAATTCTTCTTGCAGATGGTCGCGTACAAGGGGTATATCGTCAGGGTGCAGCCAAATTTTGCCGTTGCGTTGCATTACCGGCAGGGCATTGATGGCTTCGTTGATCAGTGGCAACAGCAGTTCGGGGTGAATCGGTAATGCGGTTCTCAGCATGGCGCTTGCCAAATCGCAAGCAAACGCCACCAGTTCCGCACCGATTTGTTGGTCGGCCGTTGTAAGTGCGGCGTCAAAACCTTGCAGCAGGGCGTTTAGTTGGGTAATTACCGGCTGGTTGCTCAACAGGGCCTGATCTCGGCCTGCGGCTTCACCCGCCACCCGGCCTTCATTGAAACCAGCGTCGTAACCGGCAAGGCGACCTTCCGCCATACCCGCAGCATAACCTTCCTGACGTGACTGCTCACGCAAGTCTTCCAATTCGGCAACGGTAGGCAATGCCGGAATTTTCGTTTCTGGTTCAGCAGGCGCACTGGCGGGAGTGGGCGAGTCAAATGACGCCAGCTCCCAACGTTGCCATGCCGTCATTTGTTCTTTCGGAATCATGGCAGCGTGTTTCTGTAACTGGTCGATACGTGGTTGCTGTTACAAGAATGCATCGTCACCCTTTCCGCCCAGCGCAATCTGGCCTTCGTCAGACAAGCGCCGCACAATCATCAGAATAGCCTTTTGTTGCGCTTCCACTTCGGATACGCGAACCGGTCCTTTGGTTTCGAGGTCTTCGCGCAACATGTCTGCAGCACGCTGTGACATATTGCGCAAGATTTTGTCTCTGAGTTCGGGCGGGGCCCCTTTTAGCGCGACAATCAAAGAATCTGATTGTACTTCGCGCAAAAGCAACTGAATGCCACGGTCGTCAATGTCCATCAAGTCTTCAAAACCAAACATTGAATCCATGATTTTTTGCGCCATGTCCGCATCATAGTTGCGAAACGCATCCATGACGGTGGTTTCCATGGAACCCGGCAGAAAATTCAGGATTTCCGCAGCAGCGGTCGTTCCGCCCATGGGTTGCTTGCGCACGGTATTGGCTTCGCTACCACTCAACAGGCGGTGCAGCACTTGGTTAAGTTCATGTAACGCAACCGGTTGCACGCCATCGAGTGTGGCAATGCGCAGCAGGACGTCATTGCGCAAGCGTTCGGTAAATTTGCTGAGGATAGCGCCTGACTGATCCCGTTCAAGGTGAACCAGGATGGTGGCAATGATTTGCGGATGTTCATTTTCTATCAGTTCGGCAACGGAATCAGCATCCATCCATTTTAAACTTTNNACTTTCAATACCGCTGACATCGTTCTCACCCAGAATACGCGACAGCAACGAGGCGGCTTTGTCGGTTCCCAAGGCTTGGGTCAAAACAGACCGCACAAATTCGTTGGAGTTTGCACCAAAATTGGAATGATTGCCGGTGAGTTCGTCAAATTCATTCACGATGCCGGCCACCACATCATGTTCAATTGGCACCATGCCGGACATGGCCTCACCCAAACGTTGCACCTCACGCGGGCCGAGTTGTTTCATGACCTCAGTGGCGGCTTCTTCGCCAAGCGCCAGCATCAGGATGGCGGCTTTTTTGACCCCTTCATCACTCATTGTTGATCCAGTTCTTGATTATGTTGGCAACAATTTTAGGATTGTCTTTCGATAGTTGGCGCAGTTTTTCCAATTGTTTTTCATATTTGTGTGCTTCGGCCAGTTTGGCTTCGGCCTCGGGCGACAATTGCACGTCAGCGTCTTCGCTATCAGACGCATTTTCACCTGACGTATGTTCTGCATCTTCTGCGCTATCATCGTCGTGGACATTACTATGTTCGTTGAGTGCCTGGTCTTCCGGACGACCATTAGGGTAAATCAGTTTGTCCAAAATCGGACGCAAGAATTTGCGGTAAATAATAAACAATACAATGGCGGTAAGCAGATAACGGCCGATAGTAAGGGCAAGATTAATGGTGGCCGGGCGTTTCCAGAGCGGGATTTCGGGTTCTGTGATCGTGGCAAACTGGCTGTTGACCACATTTAACGTGTCGCCCCGCGTTTTATCGTAGCCCATGGCCTCGCGCGCCAGATCGGTGATTTGTTGTTTTTCGGCTGCCGTCAATGGGACTTCTTGCGGCTTGCCCTTTTTGTCTGCTGACGTCTTGTAATTGACCACCACTGCTACTGACAGGCGTTTAATGCCTCCCATCGGAAGCTGTGTGTAGCGCACGGTTTTGTTTAATTCATAGTTGGTGTTGGATGCCTGGTGAACAACAGTTCCGTTGTTATTGGCTGGCGTGGTTGGCGTGGTGTTGCCGGGGGCGCCGGGTTGTGCATTGGGCGGTGCGGTCACCGGGGCCGTGGCGGGTGCTGGGGGTTGGTTGGTAAGTGCCCCAGGAATGCCATTGGCATCGCTGCCCGATTGCGTGGATTGATCGGTCTGTTTGCTGCGCACCGATGAGGTTTCCGGGGTTGGATTGGGACCGTAGGTTTCGGCCGCTTGTTCGCTGTTGGAAAAATCGATGTCGGCAGTCACTTCAGCCCGCACATTACTGCTACCGACAATCGGTGCAATGATTGCCTCCACTTTGCTGGCGATGTCTTGTTGTACCTGTTGAACGTATTTGAGTTGTTCGGGATTCAGGCCATTATTGTCATGATGATGAGCGGTGTCAGACAGGAGGTTGCCATCTTGATCAACGATGGTGACGTTGTCGGGAGTAAGATTGGGCACGCTGCTGGCGACCAAATGCACAATAGCGGATACTTGATTTTCATCTAGTGCGCGACCTGGTTGCAAGTTGACCAGTACCGAGGCGGTCGGTTTTTGTTGGTCGCGTACGAAAACACTTTGTTTGGGTAAAGCGAGATGTACACGCGCTGATTGGACTGCGTTAATGGATTCAATGGTGCTGGCCAGTTCGCCTTCCAGGGCACGTTGGTAGTTGACTTGTTCGAGAAACTGCGAAGTGCCGAGTTTCTGGTTCTCCATCAGTTCGAAGCCGACATTGCCGGATTTCGGCAAGTCTTGGGCTGCCAGTTTGAGGCGCAAGTCGTTGACTTGGTCTGACGGTACCAAAATGGCTGAGCCGCTATCGGAGTATTTGTAGGGTACATTCATTTGTTGCAGAACAGCAACGATGGCCCCACCATCTTTTTCGCTAAAATTGGAAAACAGCACCTTATAATCGGGACGCTGGCTCCACAACCAGATTGAAACCATGACGGCCAGAATGGCGGCGGCGGCGGCACCCAGCAGAATCCGCCGTCCATTGTCTGAGCGGATAAATTGCAGGTATCTGGGTGAATCAACTGTCGCAGGTGCGACGGCTTGTTCTTCGGCTGTGGCCATCTTTCGTACTCTAATGTCGGATATCAAACGTCATGCGACCATTACCCCGTTGTGGCGATTATCCACGTTCTTTGGCAGGACAATACAACAAACAGAGCGGTTTTTTTAGTGTTTATCAGCGATTTATAACGCTGGATGAGCATTTAAGATGCATCCATCGATATGATATCAGGTAAAAGGTGTTTCCATGGTAACCCGAGGAATAGACGCCGGACAGATTTCTGCCATGTTGGCGCAGATTCGTGCCGCTGCTGAAACAACGCGTATGCCGCAAGCCATGACCGCTGTGCAACAGGCCGCCGGCAACGGACAGATTGGCGCGGTATCGGCACCGGCCGCGCCGGGACGTTTTGCCGATGTGTTAAGCCAATCCATACAATCGGTAAGCCGGCAGCAGCAAGCTGCAGATCAATTGGGTGAGCGTTTTGCTGCGGGTGACCCCAATGTGAGTTTGTCGCAGACCATGATCGCGATGCAAAAAGCCAATATCAGTTTTCAGGAAACGGTGCAAGTGCGTGACAAGTTGGTGTCAGCGTATACCACGATCATGAATATGCAGGTGTAATCTGCGGTGCTTCCCAAGCATACGCATCAGGGGAAATGGCGGGCGGGCGTTGCAAAATGATGTCCCGTATCAGTGCGGCGGAGGCCGGCGCCATGGTCACCCCATAGCGGAAATGACCCGCATTCATGTAGAGATTGTGCAGGTTGGGGTGTTGGCTGATGGTCGGAATGTTGTCCGGTGAGCCTGGGCGCAGTCCGCTCCAGTGATGCACAACCGGTTGGCCGCGCAAGGCGGGGAGCATGGCAATGGCGTCGGCTTGTAACTGACGGGCAGCGTCAGTGGTGGTGGATTTATCAAATCCAACGTGTTCGAGAGTACTGCCTGCCAGTATATGACCATCTCGGCGAGGAATCAGGTATATGCCGTTGCGGTAATAAATTTCGTGCAGCGTCTCTGGCAAATAAAACAATAGCATTTGTCCGCGCACTGGGTGAATATGTCGCTGAGGGAGAGCAAACGGTGCCGGCTGCTCGCTCCATGCGCCGGCCGCGATCAAATAGTGGGGCGCTTGATACGCGTCTGTGGCGGTCTCGGCACGGGTGATCTGATGATGGCCGTGTTGCAGGCGCACATCGCCGGCATTCTCAATCAGACGTATGCCGCGGGCCAAGGTTGCTTCGCGTAAGGTGCGAACTAAACGCGGGTTACGTGCTTGTGCGATATTCGGCAAGAATAACGTGTTGTGTTGCGGTTGAATGACATGGTGCGTGTCGCACCGGGTTTGATCGGGTGGCGCGGGGGCCAGGTCGTCAATTGGCAGAATGCGCATGCCACAGCGCCAGTATTCCGGATCAGTGATGGCGTCGGCACGCAGATCGTCGAGCCATGCAGCATAAACAGCATTCGAGGTGTCGCACAGTACATTCACGGGTGAACTGTAATGCCAGGGCAATAATGGCGACAGAATGCCGCCACCCGCCCAGGAAGATTCCATGCCGCTGCGGTTGCGTTCCAGCACCATGACCTGCAAGCCTTCGGCTTCCAAGGCCAGCGCACTGGACAAGCCGGAAATACCGCCGCCGATGATAATGACGTCTGCAGATTGTTTTATCATCACAAAACGATGCTTTGTCCTTTGATATCGCGGCTATCGTCGCCCATCAGCCATAAATAGGCTGGCATGAGGTCATCCGGCTGAGGCAAATTTTCATGCGCTTCGCCAGGATGTGTCTTGCGGCGCAAGCGGGTATTGACCGGGCCCGGAATAAGCGTGTTGATACGCAGGTTGGGGTGCAGATTTTCCAGCTCCTGACTCCAGATTTTTACCGTGGTTTCAATGGCGGCTTTACTGACGGCATAAGCGCCCCAGAATGCGGCAGGGACATGGCCATGCGATTCGCCAGTCATGATAATCGATGCCGATGGCGCTTGTTTAAGCAAAGGCATGCACGCCCGGTTAATAGCGACAGGAGCGGCAACGTTGACGCGCATCATGGTCATCCATTGGTCAACGGTGTGCAATTCTAGCGGCATGGGGGTGTGCCCGGCGGTAGCATTGTGCAAAATGCCATCCAATCGTTTCAGTTGCAAACCGATAGAGCCGGCCAGTCCTTCAAATGCCTTGTCATCGGCTTTTTCCAGATCCAGCGGAATAATGGCGGCTTGTGGATAACCGGCTTGTTCAATTTCGTCGTAGACGGTTTCCAGTCGGGCCGTATGGCGACCATGCAGGATCACGGTTGCACCATGTGCGGCAAAACTGAGTGCTGCGGCGCGTCCCAGTCCATCGCCGGCGCCGGTAACCAGAATGACACGGTCTTGAAGAAGATTGGCAGGTGCTTGATAGTTTTTCATGATGAGCGCTGATGTCGTTGCAGAAGATGAATGGCGCATTGTAACCCGCTTTGGCAGGCGGCTTCCAGCGTGGCAGGATAGGGCGATGCGGTGTAATCGCCCGCCAGATAAAAATTGGGGATGTCGGTGATGTGTTGCGGACGAGTGATCTGCGGTGTACAGGCAAATGTGGCGCGTTGTTCACGAATCAGTTTGCGCCAAACCGGGGTGGCCGGCAGCCCGAGGTGGTGATGTAATTCGTGTGTGATGGTGCGATGAATATCTGTTACTGGCTGGCCGGATTCTGCGCTGATGACCACCGCCATTAACCCGTGTTGGCCGTGGCTTTGACCCCGATCAAACACCCATTGCGCCAAAGTGCCGGTCATGCCGGTCATGACCTGCGGGAGGCGGATGTTGGTATTGTATTGTAGCCACAGGGTGGCGATGGCTTGCGTGGGCATGGTGTGTAATTGATCGGCGAGAGTGGTCATGCCCAGTTGTTGCAGGAACGGGTAGGCATGCCAAGGTGCCGTTGCGCAAATGACGGCACGATATAAATGGCCATCGACGAGCAGGCCGTTGGCCTCGGATTTAACTTGTTTGACGCGATGCCCCATGTGTATCTGTTGTCCCGAGTTCGATAAAAAACGCAATGCCGGTTCGGGGAACAGTGCCGTCAGGTCAGTGGTCGGGATGATTAGATCGCTGTCGCTGCGCCGGCGCGTTAAACTGTCGCGTATTACGTTGAGAAATACTTGTGCAGATGCTGTCTGGATGGGGGTGTTGAGGGTGGCCAGGCATAATGGTTCCCACAGGCAGGTAACCAGCGTGCGGGATTGCGTGCGTAATAATTCTGCTACCGTGCTGTGTGGCGGGGCTTTAAATTGGCGGATGTGCCAGTGCAGCATGAACAAAACGGCTTGCCAACGCGCCTCCCACGTAAGCCCTTTTGCGCTGAGCAGCCCGACCAGGCTGTGTAGCGGGGCTGGCAAGGCAGCAGCATGGAGTGACAGTCCCTGGTGCATGTGCAACTGGAGGGGGAGTCTAAGCCACTCAGGATCGGGATTAACCGCCTGAATCAGCTTAAGGCAGGTATGGTAAGCCCCTGTTAGAATGTGTTGTCCGTTGTCGAGGGGGTGGTCGTGTTCCGGCAGATGGATTCGTCGGGCGCGGCCACCAGCTACGCGGCCGGCTTCGTACACCGTGACCGGAATCTGATGTTGGGTTAAGGTAATTGCGGCGGCCAGTCCGGCCCAGCCTGCGCCGATGATAGCAACGCGCCGGTCGCTCATCCCTTGATCCATGCGCGCCAAGCCAACCACAGTTTGCGCAACGGTGGCAGACTGATGCGGGCATTCAGTACCTCATAGCGGCTGTCGCGTATTTCGTCCAGCAAGGTGCGATAAATGGCGGCCATAATCAATCCGGTCTTTTGGGCATGACGATCTTCTGCCGGCAAAAGTGCCATGGCTTGGTTGTATAGTTGATGGGCACGTTGAAATTGAAATTCCATCAGTTGCTCAAAATTGGGGCTATGGCGACCGGCCAGAATGTCGGCTGCCGGTACATTAAAACGCTGCAGTTCATCAACGGGCAGGTAAATGCGATTGCGCCGGGCATCGTCACCAACATCGCGGATGATGTTGGTCATTTGGAAGGCAAGGCCGAGGGTGTTGGCATAGTGTAATGTTTGTGGATTGGTATAGCCAAAAATACGGGCCGATACTTCTCCCACTACGCCAGCAACCCGGTGACAATACAGTTGCAAGTCATCCCAATCGTTATACCGTGCTTGTTCCAGATCCATTTGCATGCCGTCAATAATTTCCAGCAGAGACGCTTGCGGAATGCTGGAAACGAAGGGCTTAAGGGCTTGGCCGACCGGATGTTCGGGGGTGCCTTGGTATATCTGGGTGATTTGATTGCGCCACCAATCGAGTTTTTTGCGGGCAATCGTCGGGTCGCTGCATTCGTCAACCACATCGTCAACTTCTCGACAAAATGCGTAAAAGGCGGTGATAGCCTGTCGTTTGTCATGCGGCAAAAAACGGAAGCTGTAATAAAAGCTGGAGCCGCTGGCGACGGCTTTTTCTTGGCAATATTGCTGCGGTGTCATGAAATGTCTTTGCGCAAAGGTGCCGGGCGCCGATTGTGGCCGAACAGAGGAGTGCCACGCAAGGCGCGATAAATCATGATCACCCAGTCGATAGCGCCAAGTGTGGGGCGATGGTTGAACATGTCGCCGTGGCTGTGATGCAATTGTTCCAGAATACGTGATCCACCCATAATAATTAACCGCATTTCCAGGCCGATCCGTCCGGGTAGTTGTACGCCAAGAGGCGCGCCGGCTTGCAGTAATTTGCGTGCGCGCTCAATTTGCAGTTGCATGAAGGATTCCCATGTCCCGCTGGCATCGCTACGGGCGATTTGCGCTTCGGTGATGCGATAGCGCCGTAATTCATCCAGTGGCAAGTAAATGCGGTTTTTGCGATAGTCGATGGCAACGTCTTGCAGAAAATTGATGAGTTGCAAAGCGGAACAAATCGCATCCGAATAGGCCAGACTACGGGAATCATCGACTTGATACAGCGCAAGCATCAGGCGGCCCACCGGATTGGCTGACTTGCGGCAATAACCCATGAGATCGGCGAACGTTTCATAACGCGTGGTTGTGATGTCTTGCGAAAATGCATCCAGCAAATCGTAAAAGGGTTGTAACGGCAGTGCATGTGTATCGATGACGGTGCCGAGTTGCTCAAATAGCGCTGTTTGGGCGGGCAGTTTTTGCTCGATGCGCCCGAGAGCGGTGCGGTAAGCATCTAACGCTGCCAAACGCTCTGCAGGGTTGGCATCCCCTTCATCGGCAATATCATCTGCTGACCGGGCAAACCAGTAAATTACGCGGGTGGCTTGTCGCAAGTGACCGGGCATTAAAATGGATGCCACCGGAAAGTTTTCGTAATGGTTGGGTTGGGGGGCGTTCACGCGAGCGAGATAACGAAAGAGGTGTCAATATTATAACGGACTCTGGGTTTTACAGTGAAATGCAACGAGCAAATTGAAGATATTTCATTATTTGGTGAGCGGAATGTTCCATTCCATGTGAATTTTTGGCAAAATGGCGAACCCTGCTGGTAAGGTTATGCGAGTGTGGCGG
>DDOT01000055.1:0-576 GCA_002341815.1 Thiobacillus sp. UBA2487
A
Source organism: Thiobacillus sp. UBA2487 (assembly GCA_002341815.1). Classification (GTDB taxonomy): domain Bacteria; phylum Pseudomonadota; class Gammaproteobacteria; order Burkholderiales; family Sulfuriferulaceae; genus Sulfuriferula. Next base: position 2 of record DDOT01000055.1, read on the forward strand.
TCCAACGTGACGACACCCTTACCCATTCTTCTGCAACACGCCATGCCACGCCATGCGCTAACGCGATTTGCCGGCTGGATGGCTGGCAGCAAATGGCCGGCACAATTTTTAATTCGTGATTTCATTCGCCGTTATCAGGTTAACATGAATGAGGCACTCGACCCAGACCCATCGGGTTATGCCACATTCAATGAATTTTTTACCCGTGCACTAAAACCGGATGCCCGACCTTTATCCTCCGCCACGTGGATCAGCCCGGTGGACGGCAGTATCAGCCAAGCCAATCGTCTGCAAGACGGGCGCATCATTCAGGCCAAAGGCCACGATTACAGCACAGCCGGTTTGCTGGCCGACGCCCAGGCCGCCATTCCCTATCAGCAGGGTAGCTTTTGCACTTTATACCTGAGTCCGCGCGATTATCACCGCATTCACATGCCGCACGATGGCGCGCTACGATCGATGCATTGGATTCCCGGCGATTTATACTCGGTCAACCCGCTCAGCGCCGAACACATTCCCGGACTGTTTGCCCGTAACGAGCGCTTGGTTTGCCATTTCGACTCTGCACACGGACC
>DDOT01000055.1:597-1621 GCA_002341815.1 Thiobacillus sp. UBA2487
TTGCCACGGTTTGGCATGGACAAATTGCGCCGCCGCGCACCGACCAACCACGACATTGGCAATACCCCGCGCCAATCCGCTTGCAGCGTGGTGAAGAAATGGGGCGCTTTTTGCTGGGCTCAACCGTGATCATGCTATGGCCGGATGTTTTTGATTTCGAAACAGGTTGGCAACCCGGGCGCGCCATTCGCATGGGTGAAGCCATGTCATGTTCACCCACAGAGAGTCCCTGAACATGGACTGGTGGAACAACGTGAACCCCGGCGTACCCGCCGCACTGGTCACCGCATGGNNTGCTCGGCATTATTCACGGCCTGATCCCCGATGAACACACCTGGCCGATCACCTTCAGCTACGCGGTCGGCAGCTACTCCAGCCGCAAGGGATTGCGCGCCGGCCTGTTGTTTTCCCTTACCTTTACCTTGCAACGAGCACTGGCTTGCGAGCTGGCGTGGTTGGGCTTTTCGCACTGGATGCAGTCCGAACGCCTCAATCAAATTCTGTTGATCCCGATCGGACTGTTGATGGCGATTGGCGGATGGTTGATGCTGAGCCAGCAGCATCGGCACAGCCCGTCTTCCAGCGCCATGACGTACCTCACCGCACGCATGCCGGCCATCCACGGGTTTATTGCCGGCTGGGGCTTTGGCGCGTTTGCGGTTATTCTCTACACCACCTTGGCCCCCGCCATGCCGTCGGTTTGGTGGGGCTGGCTACCCGGCGCACTCTTTGGCCTGGGCACGGCTTTGGTACAAGGACTGGCTGGCGCGCTATTCGGCAATCTGGCCGCCAGCCGCCATTTATCGCCCGAACACATTCGTGAACTTGCACTGGTAACCGCAGCCCGCACACTGGGTTGGGGCGGCATGGCATACGCGATGGCCGGCGTAACCGGACTATGGCTGCCTCAACTGGTGACATGGCAAATTCCGACCGGACTGTCGATGATTGGTTTACAGCAGCTCGATTTGCCATTGGTGCTGGCTATTATCACCGTGGCAGGCATCGGCTTTGGCACATTTTT
>DDOT01000055.1:1629-3358 GCA_002341815.1 Thiobacillus sp. UBA2487
CCAACTAAGCCGCGCATAAAGCGCCATCCAGAGCCTTCAACATCACAAATACAATATAGTCAGTTAACCCGTCGCCACCCCCTTGAAATCCACCTGACCACCCCCATTTGCTCTGCACGAATTTTCAACCTGTGGAGTGTCGTGTTATGAGTGCAACTGCACAAAAAGAAACCCTTGGTTTTCAAACCGAAGTCAAACAATTACTGCAACTGATGATTCATTCGTTGTACAGTAACAAAGAAATTTTCCTGCGCGAGTTAGTCTCCAATGCGTCGGATGCTGCTGATAAACTGCGCTTTGAGGCCCTGTCCGACAACGCACTGTGGGAAAACGACAGCGCGCTGAACATCCGCATTGCCTACGACAAAGAGGCTGCCACCATTACCATTACCGACAATGGCATTGGCATGACGCGGCAAGAAGTCATCGATAACATCGGCACCATTGCCCGCTCTGGAACTCGCCAATTCTTTGACAACCTGTCGGGCGATCAGGCGCGAGACAGCAACCTGATCGGTCAGTTCGGCGTAGGTTTCTACTCTGCTTTTTTGGTGGCCGACCGCGTGACCCTGATCACCCGCCGTGCCGGGTTGACCAGCGAACACGGTGTACGCTGGGAATCGGATGGTAATGGGGAATACACCCTTGAAAATATCGACCGCCTGCCACGCGGCACGGAAATCACCCTGCATCTGCGTGAAGAAAACCAAGAACTGCTCGATAGCTACAAACTGCAGGGCATTGTCCGTCGCTATTCCGACCACATCACACTGCCGATCGTGATGCAAAAAGAAGAATGGGACGCCGATGCACAAAAAATGGTGCGGCGCGATGAAGACCAAACCATCAACCAAGCCTCTGCCTTATGGGCACGGCCCCGCAATGAAATCTCCAAAGAACAATACGAGGATTTCTACAAGCACATTTCGCACGACTTTGAGGCTCCGCTGGCCTATGTACATGCCCGTGTGGAAGGCAAACAAGAATACACCCAGTTGTTGTATATCCCGGCACGTGCGCCCTTTGATTTATGGGATCGTGAGCAACGCCACGGCATCAAGCTTTACGTGCGCCGGGTGTTCATCATGGACGATGCCAAACAGTTGATGCCGGTCTATCTGCGCTTTATGCGTGGGGTAATCGACAGCAACGATCTGCCACTCAACGTATCGCGCGAAATCTTGCAAGAAAGCCGCGACATCGACGCCATTCGCGCCGGTTCGGTGAAAAAAGTGCTGGGCATGCTGGAAGACATCGCACAAAACGATGCCGACAAGTACAAGACCTTCTGGAAAGAATTCGGTCAAGTATTAAAAGAAGGCATTGGCGAAGATCACGCCAACCGGGAACGCCTCAGCAAACTGTTACGTTTTTCCAGCACTCACGCGGAAACCGAAGAACAAACCGTCAGCTTGGCTGATTATGTCAGCCGCATGAAAGACGGCCAAGACAAGATTTACTACGTCACCGCAGAGAGCTTTGCCGCAGCACGCCACAGTCCGCATCTGGAATTCTTTCGCACCAAAGGCGTGGAAGTGCTGTTACTATCGGACCGCGTTGACGAATGGATGCTGTCTTTCTTGACCGAATTTGACAGCAAGTCACTGCAATCGGTGGCCAAAGGCGATTTGGATTTAAGCAAACTGGCCAGCGAAGAAGAACAGAAAGAACAACAACGCGAAGCGGACGAGTTTAAGTCCCTGATTGAAAAAATCACCAGCACCTTGAG
>DDOT01000055.1:3402-8502 GCA_002341815.1 Thiobacillus sp. UBA2487
CTGAGTGGCAATCTGGAACGCATGCTCAAAGCCGCCGGACAAAACGTGCCATCCGGCAAGCCGATTCTGGAAATCAACCCGCGGCATGGGTTGATCGAACGCCTGAACCACGAAACCGACGAGCAGCGCTTTAGCGACTGGTGCAACATCTTGTTTGACCAAGCCTTGCTGGCGGAAGGCGGGCAACTGGAAGACCCTGCCACATTCGTCAAACGACTGAATGCGCTGTGGGTCAATCTGTAGTCGATCCGGCCTGCGCTTGACGCGAACGCACCAACATAAAACCGGGGCAAGCCCCGGTTTTTATGACTTACACGGGCTTGATTGATGCCAATATCGCCATCAACACCGTCACCAGTTATACGTTAATCTGCCCGCGCACTGATTTCAGCACGCAAGGTATAAGACTCACCCGGCGCAACGGTAACGGTATCATCCGCGGCATTGCAGGTTTCAACGCAAACCATTTCGCGATATTCTTCCGGTTGCATATCAGAAAAACCAGCCGCTTTGTCAATCCATGGGTTCCAAACCACGGTGCTGTGACTACCCGCTTTGGCAATATGAATAGACCGGTCGCGAGCGTTGTCGTCAATCACGCACGTTGATGTGGTGTTTACATAAACACGATCGGTTTCGCCGCCAAACACCACCGCACCATGTTGTGTAGCACGGGCAAAGTTTTGCACCTTGTCGAGGTATTCCACATTTTCCAAGCCCATCACACGGGTATTTTCGATATCGCCAACCCGGAAATACGTGTGCAAGGCTTGGGTGATGGTAAATGGCCGATCGCCTGTGTTGCGTGTCACCAGTTCCATCACCAGCGTTTCGCCCATGGTGACCACCATTTCCAAATCGAAAGCGTGGTCCCAGATCGCGCGGGTTTCGGCATCGTCTTTGATGCCCATGCGTACCACCAGCAAATCGCCATGCCAATCCGCGGCACGCAACTCCCACATGCGGGTGCGCACGAATCCATGCGCCGGCTTACCGGTTTCACCGGCGCCAAACCAGGGCCAGCAAACCGGCACACCGCCCCGCACCCCTTTTCCTGACTGATAAACCGCCGCACGACTAACCCAAAGCACCGGCTGATGCCCGGCGGGTTGCCATTCCAACACTTGCGCGCCTTGCAGCGCAATGGTTGCACGCGCATCCGGCGTACTGATACGCAGCACTGGCACTGAATTGCGATCAATGATTTCAAGGGTACTCGTCAAGCCGAAACGGTCATTCAATACGGCAATATTTTGTTGCGTCATCCTCATCTCTCCTGTTATGCGGATTGGTTATCTGGTTCTTCCTGTTGTTGAAGCGTCCACAATCGGTAATAGGCGCCCTGCTTGGCCAGTAGTTCACGGTGAGTACCGGTTTCAACAATACGCCCCGCTTCCATGACCAAAATAGAATGGGCATCAACGATGGTGGACAAACGATGCGCGATCGTCATCGTGGTACGATTTTGCGCTATTTCCTTGAATTCTGCCTGAATATTCTTTTCGGTATGGCTATCGAGTGCTGAGGTTGCCTCATCCAGTATCAAAATCACCGGGTCCTTAAGAATGGTGCGCGCTATTGCCACCCGTTGTTTTTCACCACCCGATAATTTGAGTCCTCGCTCGCCCACTTGGGTATCCCAACCCTTGGGCAGTGACTCAATAAACTGCAATATATGTGCGGCACGCGCTGCCTCAACCACCTCTTCACGGCTGGCACTGGGTTTACCGTAAGCAATGTTGTAATAAATGCTGTCATTAAACAATACGGTATCTTGCGGCACAATCCCGATGGCACGTCGCAAGCTGGATTGGGTAACCTGCCGAATATCTTGTCCGTCAATCAAGATCATGCCGCTATTGACATCGTAAAACCGATAGCAGAGCCGGGCCAAGGTCGATTTTCCAGAGCCACTTGCCCCCACCACCGCCACATTCTGCCCGGCGGGAATCACAAAGCTCACATCATGCAGCACTTCGCGCGCCGGATCATACGCAAATCGTACCGCACGAAATTCAAGTTGTCCGCCCGTCAAACGCAACGCTTGTGCGCCGACTTCATCTGCCACTTCGCGATTGGAGCGCAAAATATCAAACAGTCGCTCGATATCGGTCAATGCCTGCTTGATTTCGCGGTACATTACCCCCAGAAAATTAAGCGGGATAAACATCTGGATCAAAAAAGCATTTACCATCACCAAATCGCCAACCGTCAAGTGACCGGCCACTACCCCCGCCGATGCACGATATAACATGACCGTAACGGCAAGCGCAATAATGCTGGCCTGCGCCACATTTAAAAATGCCAGGGAAATTTGATTTTTAACGGCAGCAACTTCCCAATTTGCCAGATTTTGGTCGTAGCGTTCGGCTTCCCACGCTTCATTATTAAAATACTTTACCGTTTCGTAATTCAACAAACTATCAATCGCCTTGCTGTTGGCGGCTGAATCCAGTTCGTTCATTTTGCGCCGCAAATGGGTCCGCCATTCGGTAATCGTCAAGGTCAGCGCAATATAAATTGCCAAGGCAACCAAGGTGATCGCCGCATAGATCCAGTCAAACTTGACCAGCAAAATTCCCGATACCATCAAAATCTCGATGACCGTCGGCAGCACAGAAAACAACGTCATACTGATCAGCGATGAGATCGCTCGTGTACCTCGCTCGATATCTCGCGTAACCCCACCGGTTTGACGATCCAGATGGTAGCGCAGCGACAAGCCGTGCAAATAACGAAACACATCCAGCCCCAGGCGGCGGATAGCACGTTGCGTGACTCGGGCAAAAACGATGTCACGCAAATCGGAAAACATCGTACTGGCGAGCCGTAAACCGCCATACGCCAAGAGCAAGGCCAATGGCACGGTTAACGGCGCCTGATTTTTACCCAGATGATCAACGATGTGCTTAAGAACAATCGGAATCGCAACGCCTGCCAATTTGCCGGTAATCAGCAAGCCCAACGCTATGAGCACGCGCAGCCGATATTCCCATAAATAAGGCAGCAGACGACCCAAGGTACGCCAGTCAGCCGGACCGGCCGGGCCAGAAGAAAAATGATGTGATCGCATGCTTATCAGGTATTAGTGATTTGTCTGGCTGGACAGGGGTACTTGCCACGCCTTTTCATATCGCCGGAGAATATCATAATATGTACGGACACTTTCGACAAAAATAACCGCTTCACCGCCGCGACAATAACCATGGCGGATTTGCGCGTGATGACCTGGCGCAGACAGTTTCGGCAAGGTTTGTTTGACATCACACCACAAGCGCGGATTCAACTGCCGTTCCAATGCCAAACTACGCGCATCATCCAGATGTCCTTGCCCTTGATTATAAGCGGCTAATGCCATCCAGACCCGATCCGCATCGTCCACTTGATTACCCTGCTGATCCATTAATGTTTGCAAATAACGCGCTCCGCCCAACACACTCTGCTGCGCATCCAAACGATCATCTACCCCCATTTTGTCAGCGGTATCCGTGGTCATCATCATCATGCCGCGTACCCCGGTGGGCGAGGTGGCCTGTGGATCCCAGTGCGATTCCTGATAGCTGATGGCCGCCAACAAACGCCAATCGATGCCCGTGGCCTGCTGCGCCTCATAAAACACCTTACGATAACGGGGCAACACGTCGTGCATACGCTGCAAAATACCACTGATGTCTTCATCTTCAAGCCGGTTGGTATAGCCGTAATATCGATCAATGATTTGTTTCAGCCGACCGTCCTGCGTGATGCCGGCAAAAAAATCGTTAATTTGTTTACGCAACAAAGGACTGCCATTTTGCGGCAACATCCAGGCCAAATTGGATGCCGGAGGCAATGTAAATGCCACAGCCAAATTCGGATACAAACGGCGCGCCAGATCAAATGATGTCGAATCCACCACCGCCACATCCAAATCACCTTGTGACACCTGCTGCAACAACGCATCTTCCCAACCATTCGACACTTCCTGCCATTGCAATGCCGGCACTTGTAAACGCGCCGTGCGCAACGCATCAACATGCCAACTGCCCGCCACGGTCGCCACACGCAATCCCTGTAACTGGCTGCTGTTTTTAGGTGCGATGCCATCACGGCTCACCACCACCACCTGCGATACGGGGTAATAGGAGTTACTAAACGCCACCTGATACAAATTATCGCGTGATGGAATCAAATCGGCCGCCACCAAATGCCCTTGACCATGACGCAACGCATCCAATAATTCGGATACGCTGCCTTTGCTCACGTAAGTCACCGGATAGCCATACTGCTGGGCAAACAAATTAACCAAATCATTTTGCATGCCAACCGGCTCACCATCGGCAGACTCAAATTGCGTGGCAGCACCATTGTAGGTCAATACAACCAATGGATGTTTGCTGTCCGGAAGCGGCAGATGCAAAACAGGTTCCGCCGGTTTATGACAACCCGCCAGCAACAACAACCAAGACGCCAGTAACCAACGACGCAATACGCTTCCCTTTCGAACTTAACACCCAAATCAATACCCAGCGGGCTTCTAATCTGTTGCAGAACCGGTTACAATGTGCGGCTAACGGAGAGGTGGCAGAGTGGTCGAATGCGCCTGACTCGAAATCAGGTATACATGAATAATGTATCGTGGGTTCAAATCCCACCCTCTCCGCCAGCCAATTCAAACCGATTATCCGGTGCTGTAAGCAACTTTCGTTAACTCGCGCGCAACCCAACATAACGGACATGTGCTGCTTTGAATTTTTCGCAGTCATCGTGTTTGAACTTGCAACGCGACCGTTCGCCCGCCACGCCATCGGTACAACCGTACGGAAATTAATCAGCGCTTTCCTGGCCCGATCTTTTCATGCATTAACGCGCGCCATCACTTGCCTTTTGTTGCCTGTTGAAATTTATTTTTTGGGCGTACAAATAACGATGTCACGCTCTCATGCAGGTTCAATCTGTAACAAAATCCTGCGTGAATATCAGGCGCGAACTTATGCAAGATCGGACAGGCATCCTGGCATTATCCCATACAATACATGACATAACCAAATTCAACTTAACCCGATCATTTCATGAATTCGCGTGATGATCACGCAGGATTTTGTTACAGAGTGGAATTTT
>DDOT01000177.1:0-1840 GCA_002341815.1 Thiobacillus sp. UBA2487
TTTAGGCGTATGAACAACTACGCCACGCTTTCATAACATTCCACTCTGTAACAAAATCCCGCGTGATCATCACGCGAATTCATGAAATGATCGGGTTAAACCTGACTTGCACGGCAACACGACCTGACCCACAAAGATCACGCCAAAAACTGACGCGCTGCCCTGCAGAGACCTTCGCTTAACATAGGATGCGGAAATGCAGTATTGGCCAGCACGCTGGCATCCAACCCCGCCTCAATCGCCATGGCCGGTACCGCAATCAACTGGGCGGCATCCATGCCGGCAATCTGGCAACCCAGCAAACGACGGGTACGTCGGTCAAACACCAGTTTGATAAATCCGTCGGTCAAACCATAAATTTGCGCGCGCGAATCGTGTGCATAATCATAGCGCGTAACCGCCACGGCCGCTTCACCAAACTGGGCGATCGCCTGCGCTGCAGTTAACCCCACATGGGCCAGTTCCGGATCGGTGAACACGGTCATGGGTACTGACGAAAAATTCATGCGATCAACCACCTGTCCACCCGCCAGCATATTATGCGCTGCTACCTGACTTTGCCGCACCGCCGAATGAAACAACATGCTACGCCCGTTCACATCGCCAGGTGCCCACACGCGCGGATGACTGGTGCGCAGGGTTTCGTCCACCGGTACCGCGCCGCGCACGAGTTCGATACCCAAACACGCAAAACCACGCGGCAACACCGGAGCGCGCCCGGTGGCCATCAGCACCGCATCGGCATCCAGCCAGGCATCTTCACCATTTTTGCGGTAATGCACCCGCACACCGGTCGCTGCCGGTCGACTGATCTCCATCACCTGAGCCGATGTTTCAATCTGTACCCGTTGTGCAAGCCGGGTCTGCAGCATGTCGGCCAGTTCATCATCAAAACCGGAGAGTACGCGTGGACCATGCTCAAGAATGGTACAGCGGGTACCCAATGCCTGCAACATGGATGCGGTTTCTACCCCAATATATCCGCCACCGATAATGGCCAATACCTCGGGTTTGGGTAAGTTGGCACCCATGCGGAACAGATCGTGCGAGGTAATCGCCCACTCTGCGCCAGGAATCGGCAAACGCACCGGCCGCGATCCGGTGGCCAGCAACAAATGGCGAAACCGACAGGTACTCGTCGAACCATCCGCCAAATGCAACGCTGCCGTTGATTCATCCAACAACTCGGCCTCACCCTTGAGCATTGTCAGATTGGGCAACGCGGTCTCATCGGTATGCTGGGCATAACGGGTGTGTTGCACCCGATCTTTATGCGCCAAAATTTGCTGCCAATCCACCTCGGGTGTAACACCACGCAGGCCGAAAAAGTCCTGCCGCATTGCCAACATGCGCACATTGGCGGCTTCACGCACTGCTTTGGATGGCACGCAACCTTCGGCCAGGCAATTCCCGCCCAAATTGCCAAACGGGTCAATCATCACCACCCGCCAGCCGGCCTTGGCCAAAAAAATGGCGCCGGGATAGCCTGCACCCCCTGCGCCGATTACCAAACAATCAACCACGTCATTCACATCGCTCATTCTGACAGCACCTTAAAATACCTGAATAGGGCTATTGTAGGCCGCATAACTGACAACGGGATGATGATAAATGCATAAACCCGATAAAAAACGGGCTAACGACGTAAACGCAAATACACCTCGGGCAATTTTTTGGGCAAGTCATTGATATGATCCAGAATCAAATAGTGCCCGTTACCAAAAATTTGCGGCAAATACTGACTGCCTGACGCATCCAATGTGATGCAAAACGGATGAATACCGGCATCAATGGCTTCTTTGACCGCCATGCGGGTATCTTCCTGTAAATATCGCTGATC
>DDOT01000177.1:1919-21555 GCA_002341815.1 Thiobacillus sp. UBA2487
ATGTCGGATGGCCGCACCCATGCGGGTGGCCAGTCGACCGGACAAGCCGCCGATAATGCCTCGCGCCTTGGCATTAAACGGCTCGTCAAAGCCTTTGATGGTGTAATAACTCACGTTATCACGGTATTTCGACGCGAATCCGGCCAGACTATACGGATCTCCCACCGCATCCAGACTTTCGGCAAACAGCAACATCGCCGCCTTGATCCGGTCGACAACCCGCCCGCCTTCTTCGCAAGGCTGCATAATCGACGTCGACAAATCGGCCAACAAGGTTACCGCCGTATCACGGGTTTGTACGCGCCGTTGCCGGTAAATCGCGGCGGCGGGCGATGTGCCGCGTTTTTTTTCTACCACATACGCCAGTGCTGCATCCCAATCCAGTTCTTCACCATCAAATTGGCGACGCAGCGGTGCCATACGCTGCGGTTTTTGCGCCTGAATCGCATTTTTCAAACGTTTTAATGCAGCCGCATGCTGTTCAAGCAGGCGATCGGCCGCAGCCATATCGGTTTCATGTAATATTTTTTCTTGCACCCAGGCCCACTGGCGTTTATAGCGATTATCGCGGTAATCCCATTCTGGATAAGGTTTGCCTTTTTCGCTATATTCCGGACCTTTGGCCCGCCCTTGCACGTGCACGGGTTGTGGTATGCCAACCCCGACCCGTCCACCCGATCCGGCGGTATTTTCGGGGGGAATTTCCATATCAGGATCTTCACCAGCTGCATTTTTAGGAATATGGCTGGTTTCTTGCTGATCCTTTGCCGCTTGTTCTTCACCCGGTTTTTCTGCTGATTCTGTCTCACGTTCGTCTGTTGCGGGATCTAAATCTCGACGCGGATACACCGGACGCGCGGCATTTGGCGCACGTCCCGGCAAATACGCCCATTGGCGCGCCGATAATTTGATCGCCGGTAGCGACGTGGTGGCATACAACGTACACGCCAACTCCCAAGCGGTAACCAAGGTTGCTTCCGGCCGCAGCAAAGGCAAAAACACGTCAAATTCGGTTGAACCGACACAGCCATTGGTGTGCCAACGCAGCAATCGACGTGCCCAATCAACGTAGGTGCCCGCCACCCCTTCGGGCAGCGGCATGGCATCCGCAGCAGCCAACATGCGGCTCAAATAGCCGGGGACTTGACGGCCGATCGCCGCATCAACCCGCGTGTCTTCACAGGCATCGAAAATCAATTGGAAGCGAATCATGTCGTCGCCATAGGCTGCGAACAGCGGGCGCCATGTGATGCGCTGCTCGGCATCCAGCGGCGGATGTTTCATGCCTGCACGCTGAAATAACGCATCAATGTATCGCCGTTCATACGAGTAAAAGACCAAATGTCCACTGGCATGCAAGATCGACAGCATGGCAGTTTCCCGATCGGGCATGGCCAATGGCAGGTACAAACCCACGCCATCGGTTTCAACCAGTGCCCGCCCTTTATCCGGCGACCAGTCACTATCGTACAGATCAAAACCCATACCAAACCAGGCACGCAGAATCAACTGAAACAAACGATGGTGAGTGGCCAGACGGAAACCCGGCAAATTCTCCAGCAGCAGGGCCATGCTTTCTTCCGACTCAAGCCGAAAATACGCTTCACCGCGCAATCGCCCAGCCTGTAAAATATCAGCACCCCGCTTCGCCCAGGGTACAACCGCCGCAGCGCCCAGTAAATCACGAACCCGAATCGCTCCGCACAAGTAAGTCCCCAGTGCCAGGCGGCGTTTTTCAAACAATTCCACGCTCGGCAGAGCCACTTCTTCAATACCGGTCACACCCAAGCCGCCGGCAAAACCGTCTACCGGACAATTAAACCAGGCAATGCCGGAATCAAGATGTCGTCCGCACCATTCCAATCCCAGCGCGGCCCAACGCGCTTCACCCGCTGTTCCGAGTATTGCGAACGCCTGCGCCAGTTGATCCATAAACCCGTTCAAGGCTTTCCATGATCCGCGCCATGCGACAAATTGCATGGCTTGCCGGGTCCAGATACGGGCATCCGCGCACGCCGCCACAGCCGTTTGGCTACCGCGAATGAATGCCTTGCCTGCATCACGATCATGTTCGAACAACGCTTTACAAGCACGCAACCATTCCAGCGCGACATCATCGCCTGATTGCTGCACAGCGGGCAATGCCAAGCTTGCATCACGATGCGCAACAAAACTGATGGCCTCAAGATCCACCAAAATCTGTTGAATATCCGCCAGGATTTGCAAATCAGCCAAAGTGCGCTCTCACAATTTCCATCAACGCGTCCGCCAATTCCGCATCGTCGGTTACCGGACTTACCAGTGCAGCCCGACAAGCCTCTACAGCCGGCAGTCCCGAAGCGATCAGATTAGCGGCATACACCAAGGCACGGGTTGATGTGGCTTCATCCAGACCATGATCTTTCAGCGCGCGCGCGCGTTGACCCACAGCCACCAATTTTTCAATTTGCTCGGCAGTCAACCCATCTGCTTCAGCGGCAATAATCTTGCGCTCGATCTCGGGTTTTGGATAGTCAAAATTGATGCCGACAAACCGCTGTTTGGTGGATGGTTTCAGGTCTTTCAACACGGTTTGGTAACCCGGGTTGTACGAAATAACCAACATGAAATCTTCATGCGCTTCGATTTCCTGACCCTTTTTTTCCAACGGTAATTGCCGACGGTGGTCGGTCAATGGGTGAATAATCACCGTGCTGTCAGTTCGCGCCTCAACAATTTCATCCAGATAACAGATCGCACCGGCTTTAACGGCGCGGGTCAACGGGCCATCTTGCCAGACGGTCTGATCGCCCTCCAGCAAAAACCGTCCAACCAAATCGGAGCTGGTCAGGTCTTCATGACAAGAAACCGTAACCAACGGTCGTTGCAAACGCCACGCCATGTATTCCAAAAAACGGGTTTTGCCACAACCGGTCGGGCCTTTCAACATCACGGGCAACCGTTTGCGCCACGCTGCTTCAAAAATGGTAATTTCGTTACCTTGCGGTTCATAAAACGGACCGTCCGTTTCTTGTTCAACGGGTGCCTGAATAATATCGCGTTCAACCCCGCGCAAACGATTCAAAAAACCTTTCATAGCATCTCCAAACGCGATTCACGCATACAGCGTGTTTTCATGAACAGGAAAATATGACGCAATGTGCGAACTGTCATTTTGTGCGGGTGCACTGGCAATGCATCTGCCCGATCCATGGTCAGGCAATTGTGGTAGTACACCAATTCACGGCAATTATCGCGAATGGTATTCCATGACGGATCGCCTTTGACCAAAATCTTGAAGGATTCGAGCAAATCATCATCAGGGCCGGGCACATCCGCTTCACCCACATCCTGAATATACCCCACAATCAATTGCTTAACCAACTGCATGGCCTGTTCGACCAAAGCAGCCAGCTCGGGTTGCTCTCCGGCATTCACGGAAATTTCGTATTCACGAATGCGTTGATCGACGATTTCAAAACATTGTTGCAATTCTGGATGGTTCATCTGACTAGACCCGATTCACGTTTAATACTACAATCAAAAGACAACAGCGTACGATATATCCGATTATTTTACTCAACTTTAACCATAAATGGAATGACAACATGAAAAAGCTGGTCAAGCAAGTCAAACTCAACAATCTCGAATTCAATGCCAATCGCGATCCGGCCGTTTATCGCCGTTGTGCCAATGAGGCATTCCGTATTCAAGCGGTGGTTGAAGCGACTGGCGCCGTCGAATGCACACTCACAGATGCCAATGGCGCCGTGTTGCACAAACAATCTGTGTCGGCCCCCGGCACCTACAGCCATGAAATCAGTTTCCCCACCCCCGGCATCCGACTGGTAACACTGAATGTCAACGGCGCCGGCCAAAGCTTCAGCAAAGACCTGCGGCTGGATGTCATGGAACACGCTTGGCACGGCTAAAACACACACGGCTAAAACACATGAATTATCCCCCACATGATCGCGCGATGTTGATCTGACAAAACAAGTGGCAAGACGCAATTCTTGCAGCCTGAAAAACCGTCAATCAAACCAGTGATCATGCGGGGTGCGACAGAAGCGCCTGATGTCATGAGGGTTGCAGCCAACACACCACAGCGAGGAAACCTGCGGATCTTTCAACCCGATCTTTTTGGTTGTTTGCCGCACTCACCCACGCGTTATGTGCTGGCACCATGCTTGCCACGCAGTTGATTTTGCTTGCGGGTTACGCAACATTTCGACCAAAGAAGGGGCCGCCAGCGCCTGCAAACCATGCGACATACAATCAACTGGCGGAGCGCCATCACTCAACCACCAGTACCAATCCGCTTTGTTGGCGACCAACCACGCCGGCAGATCAGACAGCGCGGTTTGTATCGCATCATGGGACCGCCATTGAAACGCCAATACCATGTTGTCCAGCAACCGTAATGCCATACCTTCTGGCGCCGCTGATCCCAGTGCCACACCCGTTTGACCCTCTGCGGTCGTGACGCATCGCACCCATACCATCGGCGCCGGCGCCACGCGCACGCGCCACAGCGGTTGCAGTTCCAGCACGTCCAATGCTCGTTTATTCAACACCTTGCCACTCCAATACCATCAGCAATGCATCCTCACGCCCATGCGCTGCCGGGTAATAACCTTTACGCAAGCCGACTTGCTGAAAGCCTTCCGCCAAATACAATTGCCTGGCTACCCGATTGGACGGTCTGACTTCCAGCCACATCGACACAAACCCGGAATCACGCGCACAATCAATCAGTCGATGCAGCATGGCCCTGCCGTAACCATTGCCTTGCATGACCGGCACAACCGTTAAATTCAATAAATGCGCTTCATCAACAACCGCCATCATCACTGCGTAGGCCACAATCAGACCCTGTTCTTCGTAGACGCAGCAGCGATAACCCGCCAGCATCGAATCAAGGAAATTACCGGCAGTCCATGGAAATTCATAACTTTGCGCATCGATCGCCGCAATTGTTTCCAACTCAGACCGACGCATGGCACGAAACATTCAGCGCTCGCAAATCTTGCGCGCCACGCGGTCACGCACGTAGAGCGGTGCCACCAGCGCAGCATCCTGCACGCGTCCGGCGCGCCAATCATCCGCTGCCAGCTCGGCGATACGCAATGCGTGCGGAAAACGCTCGGTTTGCACCTGTGTTAATTGCTGGCCCAAGCGCGCAAACAATTGGTCCTGGTAAGCAACGAAACCGCTGCCACACCCCAACCATCCCTCTCCCGGCGGCAGCGGGGTCTCATCTGCCCGACAAACCACCGGCGAAATCACCGCTTGCCAACCGTCATCGGTGGAGTGCCATGCCGCGTAATAGACTTCTCCCATACGCGCGTCCTGACAGGTTACGACCCGCACATCATCACGCCGCCCCAAAGCGAGCAAACTTGAAATTGCAATCACTGGCAAATCCAGCCCGAATGCCAAACCTTGCGCAACCGAGCAGGCTATTCGCACACCTGTGAATGATCCGGGACCACTGCCAAACGCCACAGCATCCAGCGCAGACATAGCCACACCGGCTTCTGCCAGCAGTTGTTGGCACTGCGGCAACAACAAGGTGGAATGGCGTTGTCCTGCCAGCTCGCAACGCTCGGTGATTTGTCCGTCCAGCCACAATGCGGCCGAACAATATTCGGTGGCCGTTTCCACCGCCAGTATTTTTGCCATTCAGTGCGCTACCGTTTCATCAATTTCAAACACTATCTGTCGTCGCCGTGTCCGTGTCAAACTTACGATATGGCCATCCAGCCGGGCACCATGATCCAGCAAACGCGCCACATCGACATTCTCTGCCCGTGGCACATAGCCCAACAAATGCCCTTGCCAAAGTACCCGCACGGCACGTGTATCAAACGCGTTATCAGGCTCGCGCAACAACACCAGTGCATCACCCTGTTTTAGCTGATCCCACACTTGCTTGCCATCATAATAACGGAAACCGGCCAAACGCGACGTTTGCAACAACAAGCGGGACACCGGTTGATCGGCGCGCGCCCCATCCATCCATCCCGCGCACAGCAGCAAACACACCAAAATCAGCGCGCGCCCAAGCGTGCCGTCAGTAGCTGATCGAACGCCAATCATCGTCCATCACGCGTGAAATATAGGCAGCGCCGCCAGCCACCCCGCTACATTCAGGAATTAAATCATGCTCGGTGACCCCATTGGCATCCAGCGCCCCGCCACACGCATAAAAGCGTACGCCCAGTTCTGCCGCATCTTGCATAAAACGATACACCGACTTCACTTTATTGTCAGAAGGGTAAATGCCATCTGCCACCCCATTGCGTAACAATTTAACGGCAGAGCTGGCAAAAAAGACCTCCACCTCCACATCCATCGCTGCCGCCGATGCCGCCTGAAAAAACGGCGTTCCGCACAAATGCGGATTATCGGGGCTAATTGTCAACAACATGATAACCAATTTGTCTGCCATGTGATCTTCCTCCAGTTTTTGATGGGTACGCCGCCATTCTGTGTGCGGCAATCGCTCATTTTCGGTTAAAATTACATTTTATTTTACACACCCAGCATTATGCCAGATTTCCTGTCTTTGCCCGGCAGTGCAGCAATTTCTGCGTTTCGTCTCGACAAACTGCGCAAGTCCTTGCCCGAATACGCGTGTCAGGGCGCCTTGTACTGGCATTTTATCGAATGGCGCAGCACCCCCGATAGCGCCGCAATGTCTACCTTGCAGCAACTGCTGACCTATGGCGACACCACCCAACCGCCCGCATCAGACAACCTGCTGCTGGTCACCCCGCGCATCGGCACCATTTCGCCCTGGTCTTCCAAAGCCACGGACATCGCACATTCTTGCGGGCTTGACGCGGTTATTCGCATTGAACGCGGGACGGCATGGTATTTCAGTCGACACGACGGTCAACCGCTCGATCACACAGACCGCATGCGTATTGCCCCACATATTCATGACCGCATGACCGAATCTGTCCTGGACAATCTCGACGCAGCGCGTCAATTGTTTATCCATTTGCCGCCCCAACCGCTCAATACCACAGACATCCAGCAAGGGGGGCGCGCAGCGTTGGTTGACGCCAATCGCGCTATGGGGTTGGCGTTGTCCGACGACGAAATTGATTACCTGACCGAACAATTCAGCCGCATGGGGCGCAATCCGACCGATGTCGAATTAATGATGTTTGCCCAAGCCAATTCGGAACATTGCCGACACAAAATTTTTAATGCCAGTTGGACGATCGATGGCCAAGCGCAAAACCAGAGCTTGTTTGGTATGATCCGTACCACGCATGCCACGCGTCCGCAAAATACCATTATTGCCTATTCCGACAATTCATCGGTGATTGCCGGCGCCAATATTGAACGGTTTTATCCCGATGCTGACGGCTAATATCGTCCACATCAGGCGTTGACCCATATTTTAATGAAGGTCGAAACCCACAACCATCCCACGGCGATCTCTCCGTTTGCCGGTGCAGCGACCGGTTCTGGCGGTGAAATCCGTGACGAAGGGGCCACCGGTATCGGCTCAAAGCCAAAAGCCGGCTTGTGCGGCTTTAGCGTATCCAACCTGCAAATTCCCGGTTTCGCCCAGCCATGGGAAACCGCCACCAGCGGCACACCGTATGGCAAGCCGGCTCGCATCGCCTCACCCCTGCAAATCATGATCGACGGCCCGCTGGGATCCGCTGCGTTCAATAATGAATTTGGTCGCCCCTGCTTGGCTGGCTACTTCCGTACATTGGAAATTGAACATCAGGAACAAATTCGCGGCTATCATAAACCCATCATGCTGGCTGGTGGCTTGGGCAGCATCGATGCACGCCATTGCGACAAGCACGCCTTTCCTGCCGGCACCTTGCTTGTTCAATTGGGTGGACCTGGCCTGTTGATCGGGCTGGGTGGTGGTGCCGCATCCAGTATGAACACGGGAAGCAACGATGAAGCCCTTGACTTCGATTCAGTGCAACGCGGCAATCCGGAAATGCAACGCCGCGCGCAAGAGGTCATTGATCGCTGCTGGGAAATGGGTGACCACAATCCCATACTGTCGATTCACGATGTGGGTGCTGGCGGTGTATCTAATGCTTTCCCTGAATTGATCGACGGTGCCGGTCGAGGCGCTCATCTGCATTTACGCGACCTGCCTTTGGAGGCCAGCGGGCTGTCACCACGCGAAATTTGGTGCAATGAAGCGCAAGAACGCTATGTCCTGGCCATTTCACCCGACCGTTTGCAAGAATTTCGTGCGTTGTGCGCCCGCGAACGCTGCCCGTTTGCCGTGATTGGTACCGCTACCGACGATCATCATCTGCTGGTCGATGATACCCTGTTGGGCCAACCCGCCGTCGATGTCGATCTGTCGGTCATTTTGGGAAAACCGCCACGCATGACGCGCATGGCCACCCATAGCCAGCCCACCCTCACCAGCCTTAAACTGGATGCCGTCTCCCCACAAGACGCTGCATTACGGGTGCTGCAAATGCCGGCTGTGGCATCCAAAGCCTTTCTGATTCATATTGGCGATCGTAGCGTTGGTGGATTAACCGCGCGTGATCAAATGGTAGGGCCTTGGCAAATTCCGGTTGCTGATGTTGCCGTAACCGCCATGGGATTCACCGAATTACGCGGCGAAGCCTTTGCCGTGGGTGAGCGCACCCCCATTGCGTTGATTGACCCGGCTGCGTCGGGTCGCATGGCGATTGCTGAAGCAATCACCAATCTGGCAGCAGCCAGTATTGACGATATCGGTGAAATTCGCCTGTCAGCCAACTGGATGGCGGCTTGTGGCGACAACGCGGAAGATGCCGCTCTGTACGATACCGTACACGCGGTTGCCATCGAACTCTGTCCACAACTGGGCATCAGCATCCCGGTTGGCAAGGACTCCTTGTCCATGCGCACGCGCTGGCAAGACAACAATGGACAAGACAAATCGGTGACATCCCCGTTATCGCTGATTATCAGCGCGTTTGCGCCGGTCAACGACATTCGTCGCACGCTGACCCCACAATTGCGTACCGACAAAGGTCCGAGCGATTTGATATTGATCGATTTGGGACGAGGGCGCAATCGCTTGGGCGGTTCTATATTGGCGCAAGCCTGCAACCAAGTGGGCGATCAATGTCCCGATTTGCACTCTGCCAAACAACTCAAGGCATTTTTCAACACCATCCAGACCTTGAACGCCAATGGTCGCTTGTTGGCTTATCATGACCGGTCGGATGGCGGCTTGTGGGCAACCTTGTGTGAAATGGCGTTTGCCGGCCATTGTGGCGTGAGTATTGAAATCGACGAACTTTGCCATGATCTGTCACGCGTTACTCGCGAAGATCTGGGCATTTCCGATGACGACGATGCCCTGCCCGAACTCAGCGCCAACGAAGTCAACCAACAGTTACTGCGCGTTCTGTTCAGTGAAGAGCCTGGCGCCATTTTGCAAGTCGCACGCGAACACACGCCTGCGGTGATGCAAGCATTCTTCAACGCCGGCTTGCGTAGCGAGTTCCACATGTTGGGCAACATCAATCCCGATGACCGCATCCAAGCGATACGCGCCGGGCAGGCCATCCTCGATTTCAGCCGTAGCGAATTGCAAACGGCTTGGTATGCCACCAGCCACCAAATTCAACGCCTGCGTGATAATCCGGCCTGTGCCGATGCTGAATTTGCCTTGGCCGGCAGTGCAGACGACCCTGGCCGTTCGGTCAGCTTGCGTTTTGATCCTGACCAGCGCATAGCGATCGGCGGCAACCGGCCTGTAATCGCCATCTTGCGTGAACAAGGTGTGAATGGACACGTTGAAATGGCAGCCGCTTTCCACCAAGCCGGATTTGATTCGGTAGATGTACACATGAGCGACATTCTAAGCGGGCGTGTCCAGCTAAACCGCTTTCGCGCATTGGCGGCGTGCGGCGGTTTTTCTTATGGCGATGTATTGGGTGCAGGCGAAGGATGGGCCAAATCCATTTTATTCAATACGCGGGCCCGCGATGAGTTTCAAACCTTTTTTCAGCGCACGGATACCTTGGCACTTGGCGTTTGCAACGGCTGCCAAATGATGAGCAATCTCGGCGAAATCATCCCCGGCACCGAGCATTGGCCGCGTTTCCGCCGCAACCTGTCCGAACAGTTTGAAGCACGTCTGGTAATGGTTGAGATCTTGGACAGCCCGTCTGTGTTATTCGCTGACATGAGCGGCAGTCGCTTGCCGGTGGTTGTCTCTCACGGAGAAGGTCGTGCGCACTTCCAGCAAGCCGACCTGGCGAATACCAGCCATGCGTTCCTGCGGTATGTCGACCATCTCGGCAATGCCACGGAAACCTATCCGTTCAATCCGAATGGTTCAATTAACGGACTGAACGGTTTTACCTCAACCGATGGTCGTTTTAACATTCTGATGCCACATCCTGAGCGCACCTTCCGCCGTGAGCAATTCAGTTGGTATCCTGACCATGCCGGCCAAACCAGCCCCTGGATGCGCCTGTTTATCAATGCCCGACGCTGGATGGATCAAACATGAGCGATTCTCAACCGTTACGCCGCTTTAGTGCGGAAGAACTGGCCCAACGCAACCAGACGCTGGGCGTTGACGACAACCACTGGTACAGCGATGCCGAACTGGATGACCTGGAAGAAACCGATCCGCTGACAGCCACACGTATTGCACGCCGGCAATCGCAATTGACCAAACTGCGTGGCAATACCCCGACTGGCGAAGCCCCGCCAATGACCACCGAAGGACTCACGACGGTGCTTGAAGAAGCGCGTGCCGTATTGCTGCGTGATGGTGGCGATCTCGAATTGGTGGATTTTTCCGGAACCGAGGTACGGGTTCGCCTGAAAGGCGCCTGCACCGGTTGTCCGAATTCAGTACTGGATTTGAAAAACGTGGTTGAAACCATCGTGCGACGGGCTTACCCGCAAGTCACCGCCGTCAAAAACACTTATTGATGGACCAAGGGCGGGGCCGGTGATGTAGTGACCGGCGCATCAACCGCCGGCGCCGAAGTCTCCACGACCGGAGAAACAGAACCCGTTGCGCCGATCGGCTTTGCCACCCCTGGTGCGCTGCCGGTTGACACGGAAGTCCCCGGCACCGGAACCGCCGAATTGAGTGCCGGCACAACGGAAGGTTGTGTGACTGCGGGCAACGGTGGATGTGCAGCCAACAAGCGCTGCTTGATGGTTTTTTGCTGGGCGGGCGGCAAGTGTTTCAGCTTGAGATAATTGCGGCGCGCTTGATCGCGTTGCTGCTGGGTCAGCGAACTCCAAACGATCAAACGCCGCTCGAAGCGCTGCTGCTGATCGGGGTGCAACGAAGGGTATCTGGCTGCGGCAGCCAGCAACCGTTGACGCTGCACTGTTGACATACCATTCCACTTGGATGCCACCGGTGCAAGCACGGTTTGTTGTTGCGGTGTTAAATGCTGCCAGTCAGGCACCTCTGCGCGCGCCAACAAGGGCAAGCATAACAAACACCCGCATACCCAGCCAAAGAAATACCGAATAACGCTCCCACGCTTCGTGCTAGCATTATTCGATACCGCCCCGACCACTAATTCGCGTTGGCCCATTTGTTCAGATGCGTATCAAGGTAAGCATTTACGGGCAGTTCACCAGCCAACAACGCGGTATCCACCGCTGCCGTATCATCATCGCTGCTTGAACCGGCGTACTCCCACACCACACTGGCCAACGCAAGCACCACCAACAACATGGCACCAGCAGCACCCAAACGATGTTGCCTGAACCACCCGGTCAAGGTAATGCTGTGTGCCGAACGCAAATACGGTGCACCACGCTGCTGGCTGGCTGCCTCACACGCCTGCTCACGCGATGACTGTAATCGACGCAACACGTCCGAACCCAACCCGTTCAAGCCGTCGTTCAACTCCGTTACCAATTTTTTGGCGTACTGTTCCTCATTCATCGTGAATTCCTTTTTCCTGCAGCATGGCGGCCAATGCTCGCACTGCGCGCGAACAGTGCGTTTTGACACTTCCTTCCGAACACCCCATGACAACAGCAGTCTCTGCAATATCCATTTCCTCCCAGTAACGCAGCACAAAGGCTTCACGTTGACGCGCAGGCAATTTTTCTATTGCTTCTTGTATGGCCGCCAGATTTTTAGAGGCGGACAAAACGTTCATTGGGTCCTCATGCTCCGCTGTTGCTTGCGTATGCTCAAGTGGTTCATCATCTTCATCATCAGCACCGGGCGTAAAGATGGACAAGGTTGTCACCCAAAAGTTGCGCACCTTTTGCCGTCGATAATAATCCCGAATGGTGTTTTGCATGATGCGCTGAAATAACAGCGGCCATTCCTCAACCGGTGCATTGGCGTATTTATCGGCCAATTTCAGCATGGAATCTTGCACGATATCCAGCGCGGCCTGATCGTCGCGCACAGCAAAAGCAGCCTGACGAAAGGCCCGTCGCTCAACGCCGGCCAAAAAACGGTTCAACTCAACAGCAGTGCCCAACTTTTTCCCCGACCACTGACTAACGCAGCACCCAACCGGTCAGCGCACGCGGACTAACAAACTGAGCCAATGTGCTACCTAATTGATGTGCGACCCGGTCAGACAAACCTTGCTCCGGCGTGTAATCCACCACCGAATCTTCATGAATCACATCGCGCGCTACAGAATCCACCGTGCCATAACCGTCGGCCAATCCTAATTGCACACTGCGCGCCCCGGTCCAAACCAACCCGCTGAACATATCCGGCGTTTCATGCAAGCGACTGCCACGTCCAGCGCGTACCGCATTGATGAACTGTTGATGAATTTCTTCCAACATGCCTTGCGCATACGCCTGTTGCTGAGGGTTAACCGGCGAATAGGGATCAAGAAAGCCTTTATTAGCCCCGGCGGTTAATAAACGTCGCTCAACACCCACCTTATTCATGACGCCCGTAAAGCCAAAGCCGTCCATCAGCACGCCAATCGACCCAACCAAACTGGCCTGGTTGACATAAATCCGATCAGCCGCCGATGCAACGTAATACCCGCCAGACGCACACAAATCGTCCACCACCACATACAACGGAATCTGTGGATATTTTTTGCGCAAGCGCCGGATTTCATCGTAGATTTGACCAGCCTGTACCGGACTGCCCCCCGGGCTATTGATACGCAATATCACGCCCACGGTATTCTTGTCCGAAAAAGCAGCTTGTAACCCGCTGATCATGTCATCGGCATTCACCCCGTTGCTGGCAATTTCGCCTTTCAAGTTGACCAGCGCGGTATGTTTACCCATAGCGACCGGCCAATCCATCGAAACCAGCACCAGCGCCACAATACCAGCCAATGTCAACAACCGGAAAGACACCCACCAACGCCGGGTTAACCTGATTTCATGCGCGACAGCCGAAGAATCAGGCACGCTATCGTGCAACTTTTTTCCAAATATCATGTTCAGTTCCAGAAAATTAATGCATCAGGCATGCCGGTCCAGCCAAACGGCCAGCTCGTCAAAACTGTTAGCGACATACAACGGATCGAAGTCTTGCAGACTTTCGCCCGCATGCGCGCCATACGCAACACCCACACTGGCCACACCGGCATTTTGCGCCATTTGCAGGTCGTGACTGGTGTCACCGATCATCAAGGTGCGCTCGGGCGCCACCTGACAGAGCGTCATCAACTCCAGCAACATGGCCGGATGGGGCTTGGAGAAGGTCTCTTCTGCGCAACGCGTGTAATGAAAATACGCACGCAAACCCGACATATCCAGCGCACGATCGAGACCAAGGCGGTTTTTGCCGGTTGCCACTGTCACCCAGTAACCGTCATTATGGAGCCGCGGAATCGTTTCCGCAACGCCCGTGAACATCTGCAGATGGGCGTCTTGCAGATGAAAATGCCGCCGATACGCCACCACCAATGCCTGAAACTGCGATTCCCGTATCGTCGGATGCAACCTCAGCACCGCCTCGCGCAATCCCAACCCGATAATATGCTTGGCCTCCGCCTCACTCGGCACCGACAGGCCGACCTCGGCACTGGCCAGGCGCAATGCATTCGCGATGGCTGCGGTTGAATCCATCAACGTACCATCCCAATCAAACACCAACAAATCAAAACGCCGCATTAACGCTCCTTATTCGCCCCGATCGGGCAGCATGTTCATTCAAATCCCTGATCACAACCTGCACAGCCAACATCACGCCGCAGACAAGCCGTTCATAAACTGTTGCAACTCGGGCGGCAATGGCGCATCAATCGTCAATTGCTCCCCGGTCAACGGATGCGGCATCGTCAGACGACGTGCATGCAAAAACATTCGTTTCAAACCTTGTCGCGCCCATTCACGATTACGCGCAAAATCACCATATTTCTCATCACCGGCAATTGCAAAACCCGCATGCGCCAAATGCACCCGAATCTGGTGGGTACGTCCGGTTTTCAATTCGGCTTCCAGCAACGTAAATTCTTTCCACATAGCCTCCCGTCGAAAAATGGTATGTGATGGCTTGCCGTCATCACGCACCATTACACGTCGCTCACCCTGGGCATCCAGATATTTGTACAATGGGTCTTCAATATGCCGCACCGGCCATTGCCAATTCCCGGGCACCAGCGCCAGATAGCGTTTGTCAATACCGCCCGCGCGAAACAAATCGTGCAAACGCACCAACGCGCTGCGCCGACAAGCCACCACCAATACCCCCGATGTTTCCCGATCCAAACGATGTGCCAGCTCCAAAAAACGACTGTTCGGCAATTCAGCGCGCAATTGTTCGATCACACCAAAACTGACCCCGCTGCCGCCATGCACGGCCATACCGGCCGGCTTGTCCAGCACCAGAATGGCATCATCCTGATACAACACCCGGTCCAACAAGCGCCGACCGGCGCGCGGCAATGCCAAAACCGGCTGCGTTGGCGCTACTGCGGTGCGGATCGGAGGAATGCGCACCACTTCGCCCAAAGCCAAACGGTGGGTTGCGTCAACCCGCCCTTTGTTTACCCGCACCTCGCCTTTGCGCAGGATGCGATAAACATGGCTTTTAGGCACCCCTTTGAGTTGGGTGAACAGAAAATTGTCAACGCGTTGACCATCACCCGATTCATCCACTGTAACAAACGTGACAGTTTCTTTGCGTAAATCATTCATTTTGCATATACTGTCGATGCTTGCCCTGACAGACGGCTTCCAATAAACCAAACTTGGTGCAGTCTGGCAGACAGGTAAAAACAACCCGGTTAATTTCGCTCACCGGATCCTTGTGGGTTCGTGCCGGAACTGCTTCATGAAACAGCGCTTAAAACAACGCACATGACAGTCAGGCGCAGCACCATACGGCATGACGTTGCCATTATACACGTCGGTTATACAAGGAGCGTATCTGCCCGCACAAACGGCAGAACGAGGCGACATGGCAACAACCTGCAAACGCAACCGGTTTCACGCGTTGCTTGCAGGTTCTCGTCAATGTGGCCAAAGTAGCGACAGGCATTGTAACCACACACATTAGCGCGCACGACGCCAGAGCAACCGCGTTCAGACGTGCCATGCCCAAGGGCAATTCCGGTAACGGCAGGATGAATTTGAACAACAACTCGCACCAGACCATTTCATTGGGCGAACGATTGAAACACGTGATGAATATCCGTGCTTTTCAGCGATTTGTGCATGAATTGGCGCACACCGGCATCTCAGGTCTTTTACCATGCCTGCTGGCTGTGCACGTGCGGTCTGCCCACCCGATTCGGCAATTTCATTGTGCCAGAACGACTGTCCCTCATAACGGCCAGCGTCCGGCACTGACTGAACGCAATGCCTGGGGTAACCACCCTCAGCAAACCAGACACCTTAAAAATCCATGGCATGCCAGTCTATGCCAGAGCCCTTTTCATGTCGCATGCGTTTCCCGCCACACAGGCAGCTCCGCATCCATGCATGTTAACACCCTGTTATCAAACCAAAAAACAGGGCGGCCAGGTGATCTGTACGACCAACCAACGTCACCGCATCCACATTGGGGATGCCTTGCGCTGAATTTGTCGGGGGTGGACTGAACCCGTGTCTTGCGCGCGGGAGAATCTGTTCATGAAAAGAATGTTATTTAACGCTACCCAAGCTGAAGAGCTGCGGGTGGCCATTGTCGATGGACAAAAACTCATCGACCTGGATATTGAATCCGCAAGTAAAGAGCAACGAAAAAGCAACATCTACAAAGGCATTATCACCCGCATTGAACCCGGCCTTGAAGCCGCGTTTGTTGATTATGGCAATGACCGGCACGGCTTCCTGCCCTTCAAGGAGGTGGCGCGTAATTGCTGGAATAACGCTGGCGGCGAAGGTGGTCGTCCGCGCATTCAAGATGTCATGCGCGAAGGCCAGGAAATCATCGTTCAGGTGGAAAAGGACGAACGCGGCAACAAAGGTGCAGCGCTGACATCCTACATCAGTCTGGCAGGGCGCTATCTGGTGCTGATGCCCAACAACCCGCGCGGCGGTGGCGTATCGCGTCGAATCGAAGGCGAGGAACGCAACGAGTTACGCGATGTGATGAACCAGCTTGAGCTACCCGCCGGGATGAGCATTATTGCCCGCACTGCCGGCATTGGCCGCGGTGTCGAAGAGTTGCAGTGGGATCTCAACTACCTGCTCCAGTTGTGGAATGCCATTGACAACGCGGCCAGCAGTCAAAAGGGCGCTTTCCTGATCTATCAAGAAAGCAGCCTGGTCATTCGCGCCATCCGTGATTATTTTCAGCCGGATATTGGTGAAATCTTGATCGACACCAGCGATGTGTATGAACAAGCGCACCAGTTCATGAGTCATGTCATGCCGGCCAACGTAAACAAAGTCAAACTGTATAACGATGACATTCCGTTGTTTTCCCGCTTTCAAATCGAACATCAAATTGAAACCGCCTTCTCACGCGAAGTGAATTTACCCTCTGGCGGGGCGATTGTCATTGACCACACAGAAGCATTGGTAGCCGTTGACGTCAATTCGGCACGCTCAACCCGGGGCGCCGACATCGAGCAAACCGCATTCAACACCAATCTGGAAGCCGCAGAAGAAGTGGCGCGCCAACTGCGCCTGCGCGATTTGGGCGGGCTGATTGTGATTGATTTCATCGACATGGAGAACCAGCGCAACCAACGTGAGGTTGAAAATCGCCTGCGCGATGCCCTGCACCATGACCGCGCCCGCGTTCAGTTTGGCAAAATTTCCAAATTCGGCTTGATGGAACTGTCACGTCAGCGCCTGCAACCATCATTAGGCGAGTCCAGCCACCAACCCTGTCCGCGCTGTAGTGGCACCGGCTTTATACGCGGCATTGAATCGACCGCGCTTCATATTTTGCGCATCATTCAAGAACAGGCCATGAAGGACAATACCGGCGCGATTCATGTGCAAATTCCGGTAGATGTCGCCACGTTCCTTTTGAATGAAAAACGCGATGACATTGTGGCGATTGAATCGCGTTTGAAAGTCAGCGTGCTGCTGATCCCCAACATTCATTTGGTTACGCCGCACTATAAAATCCTCCGTCTGCGACACGACGAAGTGGCCGCATTGGAACACGCAACGCCAAGCTACCAGATGGCAGAATCGGTAGAAGAAACCCAAGCGGAAGAACCGCGTAAAGAATCGCGTCCATCCACCCAGGTGCCCGTCGTGCAAGGCATTACGCCTGCACAACCCGCTCCAATCATGCCGGAAAAACAATCGCAACCAGTCGCGCAGACGGTGCAACCGGTTACCAATCTGCAAAGCACCACACCAAGCAAGCCCGGTCTCATCAACCGTATTTTTGGCTGGTTGCAAAAATTGGGCGATGAAAAAACTGCGAATGATGCCACCCCACAGGTGACGCATGTGCAAACACCACCTGCCGAGCCAACCAAGGTTGCATCACCATCGCCACGACCAACCCGCCCTGAGCGCGAACGCATCGCTCAACCGCGCAACGAACAAACGCGCAATGATTCACGCAATACCCAACCGCGCAACGATTCACGCGGTGAGCAACCACGCAACGATCAACCACGCGGAGAGCAACCGCGTNNCGTGGTGACACAAAACGCGAAACCGGCGACAACACCAATCGCAATGACCGACGTCCGGATCGACGCGGTGAACGCAAACAGCAAGACCGGGATGACCGCCAACCAAACCAGGACGGTGCAGAGCGTGTTGTCGCAGAGGCCACCCAAACCGAACCGCGTCAACCACGTCCGGAAGGCAACAACAAGCGCAACCGTACACCCAGAACCCCGCGCCCTGAAACCGATTCCACCCCGATGGAACCGACAGCCGTGGATAGCGTTGCACCCGTTGTCACCAATGCGTCAGCAGAAACAGAGGACAACAACGCACCTCGTAGCCGCAACCGCCGTCGTAACCGTCGTAACCGCCCATCCGATGCTGGCAATAGCAACCCGTTAGCTGACGAAACCGTATCGAACGAGATCACTCAAACCAACGACGTCGTTCATACAACAGCATCCGTGCAAAAACCTGCAGCGCAACCTGTTGGTCCCGGCAACGAATCCAGTCAGGCAGTGTTGGCATTCGAAACGATGGCCAGTGCAAACGAACAGGTCAACGAACCTGTCATCGCCACACCGTCTGAAGATTCACCGACTCATGCACCGCTTGAGGCAGCCATCAGCACAGACGCCACCAACCAACCGACCAACGGCATCAATCCACCGATTGAAAGCGCAATCCAACCGGCCTCCACCATGCAGGCTGACACCCAGCAGGCGTCCAGGATCGTAACGACTGCCGCCGTTGCGGGCACCACCGAGCCAACGTTATCAACCGATGTTAACGAGCAACCCGCAACCCGACTGACGGAAATTACCGCCCAGCCCGCTGCAGTCACCACACAACCGGTGGAAAATCAACAAGATGCCCTTAACACCTTGCTGGCAGATTTGTTGGCACCGACTGATGACAGCATAGCCCTGCAAATGGTGGAAACCCGTGTAGAAGCAAGTGCTCCTGTGACTGAAGCGCCGCCTCCCCCACGCCCACCGCGTCAGCGTGTGAAATGGACCGTCGAGAGCGACCCTGCTGAACTGGTGCAGGTTGAAACCCACACCCCGGAGGCCGAGTCAGCAACCAATCGCAGCAACGATTGACCATCAGCGTGATCTCCGGCCAGCAATTGATTTCAAACGCTGGCCGGATGGTCACCTTTTTGCCAGCAGGATTTTGTCCTGTCCGGCATGTCTTTGTGCAGGACTCACTATCTCCGCCATTCCAGTGGCGATGCCGGCGGTACTCACCGTCACCATGGCCATCGATGCCTTGGTGCTGGCCAAGAAATCTGGTGCTGGCGCGCCTTATCTCGCAGGCACTGGTAAAAACTCTCAAGGATGAAGTGACGGACGAGCAGGCGGATCAGTAGGCGGAGAATGTGGTCAAGCAGGTGCGCAAGGCGCTGAACGATATCCCCTGCCTGCCGGCACAGTGAAACGACACGAGTCGGAAATCATCGCCCACATCGAACAGGCCAACGGCTTTGCACAGGTTTACCCGGAAAACAAGTATTTCATCGTCGAGCTGGCTCTGGCAGGCCGGCTTCACCCAGCGGCAGGCCGGGATGTCGCCGGCCACCACGGCTTTGGCATAGGCTTTGGCGATCTTGGCGCAAGAGGTCAATTTGTGTTCTGATCCGGAC
>DDOT01000169.1:0-1090 GCA_002341815.1 Thiobacillus sp. UBA2487
ACCTCCCCATGCCTAAAGGCAGGGAGGAGCTTTCCAGCCGATAATAACCCTCTGGCTAATTATGACAAGGTATGCTCGGCTACCATCTCGCACGCCACGATGCGCGTGTCAGGAAAAACAGCGCTGAAGCAGCNNAAGCACTGAAGCAACTGCCATGTCCAATTCGACTATCGATTTGCAGGCGTGCCTGATGGCGGGTCAGCACGTGTTTGGCAATCGCCAGTCCCAACCCGGTGCCACCGGTTTCGCGTGAGCGGCCGCGATCAACGCGGTAAAAGCGTTCGGTCAGGCGGGGGATGTGGTGAGATTCAATACCATCGCCTTCATCCTGCACGCTGAACGTTATCAGGTTGTTTTTCATGCCCCAACGCAAATGCACTGCTTTGCCGGTCGGGGTGTAGCGCACCGCATTGCTGACCAGATTACCCAACGCGCTGGACAGTTCGTCAGCATTGCCTCGCACGCAGGCGTCGCTATCCATGACCAGATCGATCGGGTGGCGCCCCGCGCTCAGGTTGAGCGCATCTTGATATAACGCACGCACCAGCATCGGCATATCCACGGCGCTTTCCACCAGCCGGTTTTGCGGGCTTTCCAGGCGTGACAAGGTCAGCAGGTCTTCCACCAGACGGCGCATGCGTTCGGTTTGCTGTTGCATCATGTCGCAGTAGCGCAGAAATTCGCTGCGCGGCAGTTCGTCGGCATCCATGAACGTTTCAATAAAGCCGCCCACCACGGTCAACGGGGTACGTAATTCGTGCGAGACATTGGCGACAAAATCGCGCCGCATGGCTTCCAGCAATTCAACCTGGGTAACATCGCGCGAGATGAGCATTTTTTGCCGTTCACCAAATCCCACCACCCGCACCGACAGGGTAAGATCGCGTGTCGCTGGCGATTTCATGATTAACGGCTCGCGAAAATCGCCGCGTTCGAGATACTCATGAAACGTGGATTGGCGCAACAGATAACCGATAAATTGCCCCCGGTCGTTGTTTTGATCCAGACCGAAGTGCTGGCAAGCCACCGGGTTAAACCATTCGATCTGATCGGCATCGTTGATCATGACGATCCCATCGGGAATGGCTTG
>DDOT01000169.1:1098-8258 GCA_002341815.1 Thiobacillus sp. UBA2487
AGCGATCGAGCACCGCCACCATGCGTGCTACCCCGCGTTTATGGCGACGCACCATGCGTTCGAGACCATAAAATAGTTCATCCCAGTCGCTGTTGGCCGGCGGTAATTCGGCCAGATCGCCTGCGCCGAGCCAATCGGACAGAATCGCCATGTGGCGTAAATGACGCACAATCAAATACAGCAACGCAGCAATGACGAACAACAACGCCCACACCAAACCGGCAAACACGCCAATCACCGAGGCGAAAGCCAGCAATGCCAGCACTTGAAAGATGGGGTGCCACCAGAAATCAGACAAAACTCACCTCGTATAGCGCACCTGCCGGAGCGGTCGCATTCAACACACGAAAAGACGGATTATAGCTGGGCAGACAGACGATAACCGGCACCGCGCACGGTTTCAATCAGGCTTTCGTGTCCGGATGCTTCCAACGCCAGGCGCAAGCGGCGAATATGGACATCAACCGTCCGTTCTTCCACAAACACATGATCGCCCCACACGTGATCCAGCAACTGGGCGCGTGAATACACCCGTTCGGGGTGGGTCATTAAGAAATGCAGCAAACGAAACTCGGTGGGGCCTAAATCCAGCGGTGTGTTGTTGCCAATCACCCGATGGCTGATCGGATCAAGGCTCAAGCCGCGAATTTCAACGCGGTCTTCGGTCATTTGCGGGGCGCGCCGTCGCAAGACAGCCTTGATGCGCGCCGACAGTTCGCGTGGCGAAAAGGGTTTGGTAATGTAATCGTCGGCGCCGGTTTCCAGACCCAACACCTTGTCGCGCTCATCGCCGCGCGCTGTCAACATAATGATCGGCACATTTTTCATGCGGGCGTCGGCGCGAAAAATGCGCGCCAGTTCCATACCGCTCATGCCGGGCAGCATCCAATCCAGCAACAGTAAATCCGGCAATGATTCGCGCGTCATGATCAGCGCTTGTTCTGCCGAATCGGCACACAGCACCACATGCCCACCTTGTGTTAGATTAAACTTGACCAGTTCCTGAATCGCTGCCTCATCTTCCACCAGTAATATTGTGGCTGCCATATTTACCTCGCCGGATTGGCTTATAATAGGTCGTATCATATGACGGATAAATGACAAGTTGATGACAATTTTTCAAATCAGCCTCCCCTGTTTGACAATTATCTGTCATTTGTCTGTTAACCCTGATTTTGTACCCATTCGCGAGATGATTGCACAGGAATAAAACCTATCATGCTGGTACTTGGAATTGAATCATCTTGCGATGAAACCGGTTTGGCCTTGTATGACACCGAGCGGGGATTGCTGGCGCATGCCTTGCATAGCCAGATTGCCTTACATGCCGAATATGGCGGGGTGGTGCCGGAACTTGCATCGCGCGACCATATTCGTTACATGGTGCCGCTGGCACGCCAAGTGATTGCGCATGCCGGCTGCCAATTGGCTGATATCGATGGCATTGCCTACACCAGCGGTCCCGGTCTGGCCGGTGCGTTGCTGGTGGGCAGCGCCTTTGCACACGCCTTGGCGGTGGCGCTCAATCTGCCCATACTGGGGGTTCATCATCTGGAAGGCCATTTGCTGTCACCGTTATTGTCGGCCAATCCGCCCGATTTTCCGTTTGTGGCATTGCTGGTGTCCGGTGGACACACCCAACTGATGGACGTACAAGGCATTGGCGAGTATGTTTTGCTGGGAGATACGCTGGATGACGCTGCCGGTGAAGCCTTCGACAAAACCGCGCAATTATTGGGACTGGACTACCCCGGCGGTGCCGCGCTATCGGCATTGGCGCAACAAGGCGACTTGCAGCGCTTCAGCCTGCCCCGACCGTTACTGCATTCAGGCGACTTGAATTTTAGTTTTAGCGGATTGAAAACCGCTGTCCTCAATCTGGTGCGCAAACACCCGGATACAGCTAGCCGTGCCGACATTGCCGCGGCCTTCCAAGCCGCAATGTGCGATGTGTTGGTGGCCAAATCGTTAAGCG
Source organism: Thiobacillus sp. UBA2487 (assembly GCA_002341815.1). GTDB lineage: Bacteria > Pseudomonadota > Gammaproteobacteria > Burkholderiales > Sulfuriferulaceae > Sulfuriferula. Next base: position 3,074 of record DDOT01000169.1, read on the forward strand.
CGCTCAAACAACAGCGCAGATCGCAGTTAGTGGTGGCCGGCGGGGTGGGCGCCAATCAGCCCTTACGCCAGGCATTGACCCGAGAAGTGACCCAGCGCAAGGGCTGCGTGTATTTTCCGGAACTACAATTTTGCACAGACAACGGGGCGATGATTGCCTTCGCCGGAGCGATGCGCTTGTTGCATACCCGGGAACCCGCCGGGCCGTTTAGCGTAAAGCCGCGTTGGGCGTTGAACAGTCTGCCGGCGCTGCGTTAATTAACTGTTGCATATGCACATCCAAGGCCGCGTAGATTGCTTCTACATACGGATTTTTAAACGTCAGGCGGGATTCTTTCAATTCTGCATGAACCAGCATGGTGGCGTTGGCCTCAAACAGCAACACCTGCCCGTCCGGCATGATGCCCAAATCGGCTCCGGCAAAATCCAGCCCGATACGCTGACCGATTGACCGCACCACACGCATGACATCCGCCCCCAATGCTACTGCGGGATCAGCCAAAAAGCGTTGTTCCTCGGCCAACTTCCAGTCCACCAACATGTCTGCGGTGGCATAGTGCACCATCCAATGCGCGGAGATCGCCAAATGGTAAGGGAACGGCTCGCCATTGATAAACACAAACCGGTATTTGCGATACCAACCATCGGCCGAGCGGTAATCGAACCACGCGGTCAGGTATAAATCCTGACCGGGAAACGCTGCGTGCAAATCGGGTTGTTGTTCCAGATTATCCAACCTGAACAGCCCTTCACCACCATGCGAACCCATCGGTCGCACCAGTAATGGCCAAGTCAGGTCATCGGGCAACGCTGCATGCTGGTGAACGCGCCAAACCGGCGGGATCAACAAGCCCGGAATATCGCCAAACAATTGTTCCACATGATCGCGGGCGGTGCGCGCCACAGCGTGTGGTGGATTCATGATGGGGCGTTGGCAATGCTGCATAAAACCTTCGACCAGATCAGCGTACTGACTGGTCATGTCCGGCTCGCCCATGGCATTGAATACAATATCGTAAGCCGGTAATTGTGGCGATTCTGGCTGTTCGTCATACTCGATCATCCATTCCACCGTATTGTTACGGGCCACGGGAAACAAATGCGAAAACGGCACATTCCCCTTTTCGGTGCCCAACAATACCAGCACCGTGCGCACCACACCGGGGTGTTTTTCTTCAAACCAGCACTGACGACTGTACGCAGCATCCATGTGAAACCGCGCGTCGGCCATACGCCCTTCACGAATCAACAATGCGGCCAGATTGCGGTGCGCCACCACCAGATCGGGTTGCAATGTCAGCGCATGCCGATAGATAGCAACCGCTTCATCGTAACGCTCCAGCAAGGAATATAAAATCGCCAGATTGCAATGCGCTTCGGCCGAGTCGGGACGCAATGCCAGCACCCGCTGGTAACTGGCTTCCGCTGCCGGATAATTACCGGCATCTTTCTGCGCATTTCCTTGATTATTCAAGGCTTCGATATAATCGTCTTTCAGACGCAAGGCCTCGGCATACTCAGCCAACGCAGCATCGATATCGCCACAGGCATGTAATACGCTCGCCAGATTGTAGTGCAATGCCGGTGTGGTTGCGTCAATCGCCAATGCCTTGCGATACGCCAGAATGGCCTCGGCAGTCTGGTCGGCGGCATGCAGAACGCAGCCCAAATTGTTCAACGGTTCAATAGCTTGCGGCATGAGTTCATGCGCGCGCTGCCAACAAGCGATGGATGCCGTCACATCACCCCGGTCTTGGTACACACCGGCCAAGGCCGCCCATGCTTCGGCATAATCCGGATCAATGGCAACGGCATCACGATAGGCAGCAATGGCCGCAGCATGCTCACCAACCGTTTTCAACACATGGCCAAGGTTGTTGTGCATGCCTGCATTGCCCGGCATCAAGGCAATCGCTTCGCGATAATAGCCGATGGCCGTGCGGGCATCTCCCTGTTCTTTCAACACATTGCCCAGATTATTCCAGGCTTCTGCATAACCGGGACGCTGGGCAATCGCCAGACGAAATTGCGCCTCAGCTTCCGGTAATTGTCCCACACGTTGCAATGCACTGCCCAAATTGGCATGCGCTTCCGGATAAACCGGTTGCATGGCCAATGCTCGCTGATACATGGCAATGGCTTCATCCAGCGCATGCTGTTCCTGCAACAAATTGGCCAGATTATAACAAACCACCGGATTATCAACAGACTGCAACGCCAAACGGTATTGTTCAGCGGCCTCCCCATGTTTTCCCTGGTCTTTCAACACATTCGCCAGATTGTTACGCGCCTCGACATGCTCGGGATGCAGGGCCAGTGCTTGACGATAACTCGCTTCCGCTGCCGGCAAGTCAGCCAATAGCTGCTGCACCACGCCCAGTCCGACTGCAAACAGCACATTGTCGGGCTCAAGTCCAAGTGCCTCGGTCATAGATTCGCGTGCGCGCGCCAGGTGCGATCGCGCCTGATCAATCAAGCCGGATAAATACCAGGCATCCGCCCGTTGCGGCGCAATCGCCAACACTTTTCGATATCCCGCCCAAGCAGCATCCAACTGCCCGGCCTGATGCAACGCCAGCGATTCACGCATCAAGCCGACGGGGTCAACCCGCACGCCAGTCGCCAAACAACAATGTTTATATTTCTTGCCACTTCCGCAAGGACATGGATCATTTCTGCCCACACTTGCCCGCCATGATTCCATTGTGGATATTCCTTAAAAAAATCAGGTGGATTTCACAAAACCTATTTACTTACATCGCCATAAAGCGGACAATTCGCCACAAAACCTGCCAATGTGCATTCATGAAAAGAGCAGATTCAATTGCCCACGCATACGTTTTGACCGTGAATAATAGCAACTTTCGTTGCGCTTGTCCGAGTCGTTGCGTATGAAAAATCCGACTGTTTGCCTGATGATCACACAATGACCGATTCTCTTGCTTGCCAGATGGTCGAAACAACCATCGATTACGCTCAACTGGATGATCAAGAAAAAAACCAGATTTTGGCGCTCCAGCAATCCATTCTGGAATCGGTGCTTGACGGCACCAGCCCGCAGGACATCATCGACAAAATCTGTCATCTGGAAGAATCGCTGCTGCCCAATTCGGTTGGCACCGTCATGTTGTTCGACAACAAACGCAACAAACTGGACATTATTGCCGGTCCGAGCCTCACGCAAGACGCCAAAGACAAGTTTTCATCCTTACAGCCCGGCCCAGGTGCCGGTTCTTGCGGCAATGTGATTTACCGAGGTGAACCGGTGTTTGTCAGCAACACCTTGGAAGACCCACACTGGCAGGATTTACGTCATTTAGCGCAAGCGTATCATTTGATGGCGTGTTGGTCGATGCCGATACGCAGCGCAAATGGCGGTATTATCGGCACATTTGCCCTCTCCAGTTTTGAATCACGATCACCCAGCCCGTTTCATCTGAAATTGCTTGAAATTGGCGCCTCCATCATCGGCATTGTGCTGGATCGTCGGGAACAGATTGCACGCCAGCGCCTATATGCGCACATTTTCAACCACACGGGCGAAAGCGTGCTGATTACCGATGACAAACTGCAAACCATTTCCATCAACCCGGTTTTCACCCAAATGTTCGGCTATACCGAAACCGATGTACTCGGCAAGCCGCCCTCATTCCTGAATTCGGGCAAACACGATGCGAACTATTATGCAAAAATGTGGCAGGACTTAAATGCAACCGGCTACTGGCAAGATGAAATTTTAAACCGTTGCCAAAACGGTGAGATCAAACCCTGCTTGCTCGGCATTAGCGTCGTACGCGACACCGACTCGCAAATCCAGCATTACATCGGCATTTATAGCGATATCAGCCGTTACAAGCAAGCACAGGCCGAAGTCGATTTTCTGTCCAGACATGATGCCATGACGCGCCTGCCCAATCGACGATTGCTGCGTGATCGTGCCGAGTATGCCCTGATCGTGGCTCGCGAAACACACAGCAAACTGGCCTTGCTGGTTCTTGACATTGATCACTTCAAAAACATCAATGATTCGCTGGGGCATCAACTGGGCGATACGGTCTTGCAGGATATTGTCGTTCGTCTGCAAAGCATACTGCAACACAACGAAACCCTTTCGCGCAGCAGCGGCGATGAATTTTTAATTCTGCTGCCCAATTTACGCGACACCGAGCAAATCGACCAAACCCTGCAAAACCTGCAACAGTGTATGTCGCAGGCATTCGTGGTTAGTCAGCAAGAATTGCTGATTTCCTTATCAACCGGCATTGCCATTTATCCCGATGATGGGGATAACTTTGACAGCCTGCTCAAAGCCGCCGACATTGCCATGCACCGGGCAAAATCGATCGGACGCAATAGTTGGAGCTACTTTACCGAGCAGATGAACACCGATGCACAAGAACGCATCACGTTGGGCAACCAGTTGCACCGTGCCCTCAATGAACAGCAGTTACACCTGCATTACCAGCCACAGCTTGATTTGCACAGCGGTAAAATCCTTGGGGCTGAAGCCTTGTTGCGCTGGACGCATCCCAAACTGGGCACTATTCCGCCCGGCCGGTTTATTCCGGTTGCCGAAGAATCCGGTCAAATTGTGGCGATTGGCGCGTGGGTACTGCACGAAGCTTGTCGACAAACTGCTGCATGGCATGCAGCAGGCTGGACTGATTTGCATATTTCCGTCAATTTATCAGCGGTGCAATTCAATCGCGGCCAACTTATCGAAACCGTTGAATCGGCTTTACAAACCAGCGGCCTGGCTGCGCGCTTTCTTGAACTGGAATTAACGGAATCGATTGTGATGACCCATGCGGATAAAGTGATGAGCACCGTACATCAACTTAAACAATTGGGGGTGCAGTTATCAATCGATGATTTTGGCACCGGTTATTCCAGCTTGTCTTACCTGAAACGGTTTCCCATTGACAAACTGAAAATCGACCAATCTTTCGTGCGTGACATGCTGGCTGACAGCAACGATATCGCCATTGTGCGCGCCATTATTCAAATGGCGCGCAACATGCACCTGAAAACCATAGCCGAAGGGGTAGAAGAACAGGCGCAACTGGACGTGTTGCGCAGTGAACAATGCGATGAAATCCAGGGCTATTGGCTGTCACGCCCGATCAGCGCCGAGCAGTTTACAGGTTGGCTGACCCAATATGATTTTTAACCCGATCTTTTCATGA
>DDOT01000169.1:8355-11305 GCA_002341815.1 Thiobacillus sp. UBA2487
ATTTATGAAAAGATCGGGTTAATGGTGTGGTTTCGAATTGGGGAACAAGAAATTTACCAGATCATTGTCTTGGTGGGATGGCGAAGCCGCCAGCAGGCTACCGATCCTGTAAATTGGTTGTAGTCGTTTAACCACGGAAACCATTGATGAACTGCGCAAGCAAGCGCTTCGAATAGTCCAGTGGGTCTTCTTGTACAAGGCGAGCCCTTGACATGTCGTCTTCAAGGCGTTCGATGAGAGATGGCTCGGTGAGTAATGCGGTTAATTCTCCGTGCGTTTCTGGGGAGGAAATGGCGGAAGCATCCCTCCCTAACAACCACGCGCCCGCCAGTTCGATGTCGTACCCGACAGCTTCCAGTGCGCTTGCATTTTCGTAAACCCTATCCTGATTGCCGGCATCATTGTATTGCCGGAGCAGCGTAACAATATCCAGTGCGTCTTTTGGGTCTTTCCGACCGCGGTCTACCCATGCAAAGAATTTGAGGATGACTAGGCTAGGGATGGACGCGATGGAGATCACATTACCAGGTTCAACTTCGACTGACACTGCCGATGCGCGGGCATCACGAAACCCCGCGACATTCATCATGACACTCATGTCAGGAGGCCAGGCAATGGTGTTTTTGTTACTTTCAAGCCCGCCAAATGGGATGAGATCAACGATAAATTTGTACGCTACATTTGCTGGTTTGCATATAAGGCGGTGTGCTACACCCGGTGCTTCCTCGAACCGGGATAACGAGGTTAAACAGTCTTTGATTTCGTGAAACTGGTCCCAGTTTTCAACTGCGAATGCAAAATCAATATCGTGGGTTGCGCGTCCGGTATGCTGCCCAAATACATTTTCCAGAAGAATGATCCTTGCCGTTGCGCCGACTAAGAAAAAATCCAGCCCCAGTCTCGTGACAGCATCCTTTACTTCTCGTATCACCGAGCAAGTGATTTGATCGATTGGATGGTCAAGCTTTGGCGTTAAAATCGCGTATTTTTTCCTCATAGATCATGCGTGCGGTTTCATCGTTACGCGGGTCCATGGTGGCGAGCAGATCGGCATATACTAGGAGTGGCGGAACAGTGTCATGCTTGACTTTGTCACCCGGAAAATCCCAGAAAGCTGTCAGCACCTCGATTTCACCCGCAGGGTCCGCACGTAGTTTGTTATCTACAACCATTCTTGTGAGATTCTTACGAGCATCTTCAGGCAGCATATAGATGGTGACAGTATCGGGTCGCAAGTGACCAGTCAATTTCCCTGCTGCCACTTCACCACCCCACTGGGCATCGTACTGGGTGATATCGGTTTGGTGCCACCAGTTTGGATCGGGTGCATGAAACCGTTTCTGATTCAGCTTGGGGCGCAGCCTGATGGGGTAATTGGTGACCCATTCTTCAAGCAGGCGCTGACGTTCCAGCATACGACGCTCACCCTTGTTCTTGCCACCAATTGTGAAACCTCGCGTATTCAGATCCAAAAAAATCCAACCTATTGCGCCCAGCGCTACGCCTGCGGCTTGTTTTATTTCGCGGTACGGCGCATTGAGTAGNNCAGGGCTGTTGGCGTTCCGCCTCGCGGTGGTACCCTTGTTGCGCCTGTCATGGCCTCATTTGCACGAGGGCGTTGTCCTTTTACCCAAACAAACAATCCCGGTGCTTGAAGAAATACATTCCCATTTGTATCTATGAATTGCAGATCCAGTTCACGACATTTGTCGGCCATCTCGGTTGTTACCCTTGGGGCAATGAGTAAGCCAGGTTTTCCGAAATTATCGAGTTGCTGCTTGATCTGCCCGATCGCGGCGAAGCGATCTATACGTTTGATCTCCACCACATAGCGTTGAAGCTGGTCGCCTACAGCCAGCTCGATGACGGCATCAGCTCTCGCGCCTGTTCCAAGGTCAGGTTCTGTTGCAACTGTTCTGCCAATGATGCCTGTAGTGTTCTGTAGTGCCGCTAAGGCTTCCTCCAGAAGGAATTGCTCCTCTTGAGGAATATATACTTTTGGTGGGTGGGGCTGGATGTTCATGATGTCCATCTGTTCACGTTACGTGAACATTATACGTTTATGAACGAACAGTCAAGAAAATCGTTCATTTGTCGGCATGGGCAAGAATTGATCTATAGGCATCCGTGCCAATGGCGCGGATGCTTTGAATGTTTCCGTTGATAATATTGTTTTACAGGTTGGCTAAACAATACCGATCAACACTAAATGGGCGTATTTGGCTTGCAACACCGCCAGACAGCGTGCTACTTCCTTCAATGCTCGCCACCAGGCGCAGGCTTGCCGCTGCCGCCAAACGGCGGACGTGCAAACCAGACCACGCCGGTCAGCAAAAAGAAAATGCCGGCCGACATCAAAAACACATCGTTCATTGCCAGCACATACGACTGACCGCCCAATATAAACTGCAACAGACCATCGCTACGCAATGCAGAAAATCCGGCATGATGCAAATTTTGCAGCGTTTGTTGGGTAACCGGGTTATACAGGTTGACTGTTTCAGCCAATCGACTGTGATGAAACGATTCGCGTCGATCCCACAGCGCAATACTCAGTCACGTGCCGAAACTGCCACCCACCATACGCAAAAAATTGGACAGCCCCGATGCACTGGCCAGTCGGGTCGGTGGCAATCCTGACAAGGTAATCGACATCAGCGGAATAAAGAAAAATGCCATACCCAATCCCAAGGCAAAACGCGGCATGGTGAGTTGAGAAAAGCCGGCATACGTGGTAAAGCCGGACGACCACAACATGACCCAGCCAAATACCACAAAGCTGAACGTCGCCAGGATGCGCAAATCAACGCGGTGCATATAGCGCCCGACCAACGGCGATAAAAACACCGGCAAGACCCCGATCGGTGCCGCCGACAAACCCGCCCAGGTTGCCGTGTAACCCATCTGGGTTTGCAACCATAACGGATACACCACCACACCGCCAAAAAAC
>DDOT01000169.1:11363-12585 GCA_002341815.1 Thiobacillus sp. UBA2487
ACACCACCGCCAGCGCCACAATCAAATGCGAACCAAACCAGTCTAATTCATTGCCCTTGTCGAGCAACAATTGCAAACTGCCCACGCCGATCACCAGCAAAATCAGCCCGACCAAATCGATAGGCTTGCGCTGTATGATGGTTTCTCGTTGTTTCAACAGATTCCATGTCAGCCACGATGCAAGCAAGCCGACTGGCACATTGATATAAAAAATCCACGGCCAACTCAAGTTGTCGGTAATATAACCACCCAAAATCGGTCCGAAAATCGGTGCCAACACCACGGTCATTGACCATAGCGCNNAATGCCAATCCTTTCTTTTCCGGTGGATAATTCGCCAACAACAAACTTTGTGACAGAGGAATCATCGGCCCCGCCACCGCACCTTGCAGCACCCGAAACACCACCAGCATCGGCAAATTGCTCGATAAACCGCATAACATGGAAGCCAGGGTAAACAACAAGGTAGCGACGACAAATAATTTGACTTCACCAAAACGTTGCGCCAGCCAGCCGGAAAGCGGCAACGCAATGGCATTACTCACGGCAAAGGAGGTGATAATCCAAGTACCTTGATCGGGGCTTACCGCCAAGTCGCCTGAAATATCAGGAATGGACACATTGGCAATCGAGGTATCCAGCACCTGCATAAAGGTAGCCAGTGACAGCGCCAAAGTCAGCACCGCCAACGCAGTGCCGCGAATCGGGGCGAGCGCACTCATGGTTGCAGATTTTGCCGGACGATACGCTGGATATCCCGTTCAACCGGTTGCATATCCAGTGTCAGTACCGAGGTTTGATACAACGGATGATCGCTGTCGCTCAACACGGGTTTGCCTGATACCTGATCATGCGTATCAACGGTTACCGTGGTCGACAAGCCCAGTTGCAGTGGATGCCTGTCCAGCTCATCGCCTTGCAGGCTGATACGCACCGGCAGACGTTGCACCACCTTGATCCAGTTGCCGGTGGCATTTTGCGCCGGTAACAACGAAAACACATTGCCCGTACCCGCGCCCAGACCCACGACCCGACCATGAAACACCACAGCGCTGCCGTACAAATCAGCAACAGCCTCTACCGGCTGACCAATCCGGATTTTTTGCAACTGATTCTCTTTGAAATTGGCCTCCAGCCAAATCTGACGGGATGGCACCAAGGCCATCAGCGGCGTATCCATTTCGACATGCTCACCCACCTGAACCGCACGCTTGGCGACCAC
>DDOT01000072.1:0-2086 GCA_002341815.1 Thiobacillus sp. UBA2487
ATTCATGAAAAGATCGGGTTAAGGAGCACGTGATGTTGAAATGGACCGATACGCGAGACATTGCGATTGCCTTGGCCGAGACGTATCCTGACGTCGACCCCCAGTATGTGCGCTTCACCGATTTGCACGCGTGGGTGGTGGCATTGCCGGGGTTTTCTGACCAACCCGATCATTCCAATGAAAAAATTCTGGAAGCCATTCAAATGCTGTGGTTGGATGAGGTGTGACGGATCAACCCGTTACGCGACTACCAACCTTGTTCAATGCGTTAAGCAGTTGCTGGTGCATCTGGCAATGTGTCAGGTTTTCTCCCAGTCCATCCAGTCCCAAGAAACGTTCGGTTTGTTGAATATGGGCTAATGCACGGTGCAAAGTGTCAGTACCGTAGAGTTGATGGAGGGCAGGTTGATAGTCAGCCGGATTTCCCATTTTTAGCAGGGTGCTGACAGCGCGATAAAAGCGCTGGCGTTCTGCAGAAATGTGCTCAAATTGCCGAATCCATTCGCAACCGGTCTGTGCGGCGTCAGTGTCGCCACCGGCCAAAGCCAGCAGGGTTTTCAGTTCACCCACGCGCAGTTCTTTCCAGATGCTGCCTGAATCCGCTGCCAAACCCAGCCAACCGGCAACCGGTTGTTGATCGGCAACGCCGCGTTCTTCTATGGCTTCCAACAGTTGCAAACATTGTTCGGCATCCAGTGACGGGAGGTTTAGCAGTTTCGGGCGTAATTCATTGGCATTGCTGTTGTTGTCCCATGACAAATCCTCAACCGGATAAATTTCCGACATGCCGGGCACCAGAATGCGGCAGGCATAAACGCCCAAATCGGTGAATTCGGCGATATAAATCCGGTAGTCTTGTGCGTCGATCAGGCTGCACAGCCATTGGAAGGCTTGGTCATTGTCGCCATCAAAGTGCCAGCCTGACCAGTCGAAGTCGGGGGTGTTGGACAGGAATTCCCAACTGATGATGCCACTGGAATCGACAAAATGAATTTCCAGGTTTTGCGGATCAGCAATCTCTTCCAGATCAAAACCGGGCTCGTGAAATCCGGCCATGGCATCCAGGCCTCGCCCTTGCAGCAGTTCGGTTAATGCACGTTCAAGGGCTACTTCAAACAAGGGGTGCGCGCCGAAGCTGGCAAAACAGCCTTGGTCATGCGGATTGAGCAAGGTCACGTTGATGACCGGCCAGATGCCGCCTAAAGAAGCGTCTTTGACCTGTATGCCAAAGCCGGCATCGCGCAGTTCGCGTAGTCCTTGTTGAATCAGCGGATAGTCATCCAGCACGTGGGTTGGAATGTCTGGCAAGCAAAGCCCTTCACGGATGACTTTGAATTTGACATAACGTTCGATGATTTCGGAGAGGGCCTGAACACGGGCTTCGTTGGGTGTATTGCCCGCGGACATGCCATTGCTGACATATAAATTGCCTAATATATTAATTGGGAACCATAGGGTGGTTTGATCATCGTTGCGGATAAACGGCAGGGCGCAAATGCCGCGAGTGCGGTTTCCGCTATTGCGATCAACCAAGGCGCTAATCTCCAGATCACCATCCGGATTATAAAATTCGCGTAATTCGTCGGATAGCAAGCCATCTGGCCAAGCATTGTCGTCGGGGATGGCAAACCAACGTTCAGTCGGCATGTGTACGATGTCAGCATTGGCACGTTGGGCGCCAAAGTAAAAATGACTCCAGAAATAGCGGGTAGACAGTCGCTCAAAAAATTCGCCCAGTGCACTGGCCAATGCGGCCTCGCGGCTGGCCCCTTTGCCATTGGNNTAAACATCAGGGCACATTCGGTGTAACGAATATGTACGGACCATACCCCGCTGATCGGGTGCAGCCATGAGCGTTCTTCGATAGGGAAACCCAAATTGACCAAGCGTTCGGTCAAGGTGCTGATAGTGGTTTCAAGCGGAATATCTTTGCCGGGGATGCACGTCATATAAAGCTTTCTTCTTCGTTGAGATAACGCCATTGACCAAGGGGAAGTTGGCCCAACGTCACCCGACCCACCCGAATTCGTTTCAAACCGGTGACTTTCAGGCCCACCAGTTCACACATGCGGCGAATCTGGCGCTT
>DDOT01000072.1:2164-2407 GCA_002341815.1 Thiobacillus sp. UBA2487
CCATGATTTAACAAGGCCAAGCCTTGCTGGCTTAAGCGCCCGCTCACCCGAACCAGATACTCTTTTTCCATGGTGGAATCTTCGCCTATGATTTGTCGGGCAATCCGGCCATCTTGGGTGAGTATCAGCAAGCCGGTGGAATCAATATCCAGTCGGCCGGCAGTGGCCAGATTCCAGGTGTGTCGCTGACTGAACGTGCGGGGATGATGGTCTTCCGCCCAGCGTGCGGCACCGGTAATAAGA
>DDOT01000072.1:2435-9772 GCA_002341815.1 Thiobacillus sp. UBA2487
TACCAGACCCACCGGCTTGTTGAGCAGAATGGTGACTTGTTCCTGTTGTTCGCGGTGTGCGGCATGGGCTAATTCTATTTTGCAGTCGGGCGTAACCTTACTGCCCGGTTGGTCGATGACGACGCCATTGACTTTCACCCAGCCTCGCTGGATATACTCATCGGCTTCGCGGCGCGAACACAGGCCGCGTTGGGCCATCAACTTGGACAGGCGCAGGATGTCGTCAGTCATGGGGTAGCTGCCGATTACAAGGTGCGCGAATAACGGGGCGTTTCACCCGTGGCGGGCGTACTGTGCAAATAAGCATCAAAGCACATGGCGATATTGCGCAGAAACAAGCGACCGGTTTCTGTCACGCGAATCACAGACTGGTTGATTTCAACCAGGCCATCGTCCTGCATGGGCAATAGTTCTTGTAATGCGGTGCTGAAATGTTGATTGGCGTCGATTTGCCAGTCGGCAGACAGGGCGCTCAGGTCGAGTTCCATGTCGCACATGATGCGCAGAATAGCGTCACGTCGCAGACGGTCTTCGTGGCTGATGCGCAAACCGCGCTCAATGGTGAGTTCATTGGCGGCGCGGGTTTGCCAGGTTGGCAGGTGTTTGGCATTTTGCACGTACACGTGGTCGGTTTGGCTGATAGCAGACACGCCAAATGCATAAATGTCGCAATTTTTGTGCGTGGTATAACCTTGAAAGTTACGATAAAGGGTTTTGTTGCGTTGTGCACGCACCAGTTCATCGTCCGGTTTGGCGTAGTGATCCATGCCGATATAAACATAACCGGCAGCACTCAGGCGTTCCAGAATGAGTTGCTGTAATGCAATTCGGGTATGTAGATCGGGTAATTGGTCTTCAGGAATGAGTTTCTGGTTTTTTTTCATCCATGGTACATGCGCATAGCTGAAAATGGCCAAGCGGTCGGGCGACATGTCGATTACGCGGTCGAGGGTATGAGAAAACCGTGCTACCGTTTGCCCGGGCAAGCCCACCATCAGGTCCATGTTGATGCTGGCAACGCCCAGCTCGCGCATCCAGCCATTGACGTCACGGATCATGGCTTCCGGTTGCACTCGGTTGACCGTTTTCTGTACATCGCTATCCAGATCCTGGACGCCCAGACTCAAACGGTTGAAACCGCTTTCTACCAACGCAAGCACGTGTTCACGCGTGAGTTCGCGCGGATCCATTTCGCAGCCGATTTCGGCATCGTCCGCAAAATTGAAACGTTGCCGCAAGTGGCTGGCCAGTCGGCGGATGTCATCGGGGAGCAAAAATGTCGGCGTGCCACCACCCCAGTGCAATTGTCTGACGTTGCGTTCCGGTGCCGTTAATCGGGCGATACGGTCAATTTCTTGTTCGAGCAGCCCCAGATATTGGGTGGCGCGTTGATAATTGCGCGTGGCAACCATGTTGCAACCACAGTAGTAGCACAGGGTATCGCAAAACGGAATATGCGTATAAAGTGACAGGTCGCGCCCGCTGTGCTGGGTCGCTTGTAATTCTTCCAGCCACTCGGTATTACCAAACTGTTCTGAAAAATGCGGCGCCGTCGGATACGAGGTGTAACGCGGGCCGGGCTTGCTGTATTTTTCTAACAGGGTCGGATTGGCAAACATGGTAAAACCAGTGAACGGTGAAGCGAGAATTATAGACCGATTCGTTCGGACTGTGCAGTTTGTCGATGCTGCAACAAAATCCCGCAAGATCATCTCGCGAAATATTGAAAACTTCGGGTAAAATCGGGGTTTTGTTGAGTGATTTGTTCGGGTATGTCAGTACAGGTTTCGACACAGGTATATGGATTGATTCCGGCTGCGGGCTGTGGGTCACGTATGGGTAGCCAGACACCCAAACAGTATCTCGATCTGTTGGGGCAGCCGATGATTGCCCATGCGATTGCGGCGGTGCTGGCGGACAAGCGCGTGGCGCAGGTTGCTGTGGTGTTGGCCCCTGAAGATTCGTATTGGGATGCTTACGACTGGCATGCTTTCGATGGGCGGTTGCAGGTGTTGCGTTGTGGTGGCGCAACCCGTGCCGATTCAGTGTGCAACGGATTGGCAGCCATGCCGGTTGTGGATGAGGATTGGGTGTTGGTGCATGATGCGGCACGGCCTTGCTTAAGTCCTGAGACACTGGCTGAGCTGATAGATCAATTGCAACATGATGCGGTGGGTGGCTTGCTGGCGGTGCCGGTGGCTGATACGCTCAAGCGTGCCGATACCAGCGCCCGGGTGATGCATACGGTTGATCGTGCTGATTTATGGCAGGCGCAGACCCCGCAAATGTTTCGTCGCGGCCTGTTGTTGCGGGCATTGGCAGCACGGCATGCGGGCACGACCGATGAAGCCGGTGCGATTGAGGCGTTAGGGTTGGCGCCCAAGCTGGTTGTGGCACCCGCTGCCAATTTCAAAGTTACCTATCCGGCAGATTTGTGGTTGGCACGGTTGATTTTGGGCCAAACTGCTGTACAGCAAGAGTAAAAATGGCATGGGACAAACGTGTGCTGTTTGAATTGAATCGACACGAATAAAAGAAAAGTGAGGTTGCCTGTGCGCGTGGGACACGGATTTGATGTACATGCATTGGTTCGCGAACGGGCGTTAGTGCTTGGTGGCGTAACCATTCCCTACGAATTCGGGCTGGCAGGACATTCCGATGCAGACGTGCTGTTGCATGCCATCTGCGATGCCTTGCTGGGGGCAGCCGGATTGGGGGATATCGGTCAGCATTTTCCTGACAGTGATGTGCAATACAAAGGGATCGATAGCCGCTTGCTGGTGCGGCATGTGGCGGGTTTGTTGCAACGGCAGGGTTGGCAGGTGGGTAATCTGGATGCCACGATTATTGCCCAGGCACCGCGTATGGCGGTTCACATTCCGCAGATGCGCGCCAATATTGCTGCCGATTTGCAGGCTGATATTGCAGCGATCAACGTGAAGGCTACCACCACCGAAAAACTGGGTTTCACCGGGCGCGGTGAAGGCATCGCGGCTGAAGCCGTTTGTTTGTTGGTAAGGGCGGCATAGTGATCAGCACGACCGGCACCTCGCGTGCGATTTACATTGGTGGTTCAGCCTATCGGCGCAAGGCCTATGGCAGCAATCACCCGCTGGCCATACCGCGCGTTTCGCTGGCGACTCAACTGATCGAAAGCTATGATGCCTTGCGGCCGGATGAGTTTGTTATGGCGCGTAAGGCGGCTGATTTTGAGCTGGAGTGGTTTCACACCGCAGAGTATGTAGCAGCATTCAAACGTTGCGAGGCATTGGGTGGGGTTAGCCAGTCGGTGCGCAAGCGTCATCAACTCGGAACCTTGGAAAACCCCTATTTTGAGCATTTTTTTACGATTCCGGCCACCGCCACTGGTGCATCCATTCAGGCCGCTGAATGGGTGTTGGCCGGAAAATTGGCGTTTAACCCGGCGGGCGGCATGCACCATGCCAAACCGGATTGCGCGCAGGGATTTTGCTACTTTAACGATGTGGTACTGGGGATACTGCGTTTAAGGCGTGCCGGACTGCGCGTGCTGTATGTGGATATCGATGCACACCATGGTGATGGTGTGGAGGCGGCCTTTCGTGACGATGAGCAAGTGTTTACCTTGTCTTTACATATGGATACTGCTTACGCTTACCCATTTGCCGGAGGACGATTGGAAGATGTGGATGCTGCTGCCGCTACAACGTTAAATGTTCCGTTACCAAAAGACACCACAGATGCCGAATATCGGGTGTTATTTGACGCGGTGTGGCAACCTGTGCTGCAGCGCTTTGCGCCGGATGTGGTGGTGTTGCAAGCCGGAACGGACATGATATTTGCTGATCCGTTAGGTAAGTTGCAGATCAGCACACAAACCTTTTTGTCGGTTGCTCAAACCATTGTGGATACGTCTCCCCGACATGCCTGCGGTGTTCCCCGCCTGTTGGTGACTGGCGGCGGCGGTTACCATCCATTGGTGTTGGCGCGCGCATGGACTGGTTTGTGGGCTATTTTGTCGGAACGGGATTTGCCGGATACATTGCCTGACAGCGGAGCGCAAGCCTTGCGCGATGTTGGCTGGGATGTCGATGAAGATGAAGACTGGTATCCCCGTTTTTTTATAACACGCACCGATGCGCCTGGTGCTGATTTGGTCAGGCCCGAGGTACTCGAACGGGCGACGCGTATCACACAACACCCCTATTTGCGGAAGACAGTATGAGTACATCCCTGATTGCCGGCTTTGCCACAATGGCGGCCACACGACAATATGTCAAAACCATTGGCCAACACTGCGCCGAGGGAAATTTTAGCGATTTCCTCAATATACATTTGCAATTATCGTCGATGGGAATGGGGACTTTCCCCGGCGCTCCAACTGACGAAGTGGACGAGCAGTATGCCAGTACGATAGCAGAAGCATTGACCCAGGGGGTGAATGTGATGGATACCGGCGCGCATTACCGTTACGGGCGTTCATGTGCTGCGTTAGGTGAAGGGGTACGGCGCGCCATGGCCCAAGGGGTTACGCGCGAACAGATGTTTCTGGTGTCCAAAGGCGGATTTTTGAGCTTTCGCAACGGCAAACCCGATGATCTGGCCGCTTGGTTTCAACGTGAGGTGGTGTTGACCGGGTTGGGTAAAACTGACGATCTGGTGCAAGCACACTGTATCAGTCCGGAATACATTGGTTTTCAGTTGGAGTTGTCGCGCCGGTTGATGGGGGTTGAAACCCTGGATGCGTTTTTGGTGGATCAACCGGAAGTGCATATTCCGGTGATTGGTAAAGAGATGCTGAACCGTAAGCTGCAAAACGTGTTTGTGGTGTTGGAGCAGGCCGTTAAAGACGGCAAACTGCGCTACTACGGTATTTCTACCTTCAATGGTTTTCGCGTGGAAACCGATCATCCCTTGTTTGAATCGTTGACATCGCTGCAAGGACTGGCGGAAAAAGCGGCTCAGCAGGTTTGGAACAGCCCCACCGCCAAACACAGTTTCAAAGTGGTGCAAATGCCGTTCAATCAGGTCATGCAAGAAAGCTTTACCCGATTTAATCAGGCAACCGGGCAAGGCAATGTGGGATCGACGATTCAGGCAGCACATCAGTTGGGGGTTTATGTCATGGCCAGTCATACGATGTTTAAAGGGCACCTGGCCAACCAAAGCGTTGATGCTGTGTTGCAAACCATGCCCATGTTGCGCAACCACGCGCAACGCGCCTTGCAATTTAATCGTTCCACACCGGGCATTGGCACCTCGCTGGTCGGTATCAGCTCGCCTGAGCACTTGGAGGATCTGCTGGCGGTAAGCCGAATCGCGCCATTGGAAAAAGCGGTGTACCTTAAAATGTATGAGCGAGCGGAGTAAGCAATACGGCCGCCGCGCTAGTTGGCTTGTGTTGTGTGATGCGGGTTGTCGCCGTTGTCGGCCGCGCGCAGTGTTTGCGGCAACGCAGCGTTGCNNGCGCCACAGGTCGTGACGTTTGATAATCCAGCGGGTTTGTTGCGCGCTATGCGGGTGACTGCCTTGCAGAATGACGGTGTGGCGTTTGCCGCGTGCCAGTTGGTTTAGCACGGGTTTTAGCCATTGTTCATCGATTTGTTTGGTAGCCGTGATCCATTGGGCATAATCGCCATGTTGGGCACTGTGGTACACGCTGTCCAGTATCAACCAGCCTTGCGTGGGTAGTTGATCGGCATGGTCGGGCAACGGCAGGGTCTCCCAATCATCAGCTTGCGCTATGTCCAGCCAATCTGATGGTTCGCCGATGATGGTCTGTGCAGGGCGTTTGTCGCGAGTCAATGGCAGATGGCCGCCGCCCCAACACCAAATGCTGTTGATGGTGGGTAAGCCGCGAGCTTCGCGTTGCTGATTGATCGGCAGACTGAAAAACAGCATTTGTGTTTCGTTGAACAGACGGTGCAATGCCAATGCATCCGGACCGCCTGGCAGGTGCTTGTTGACCGATTTGCCAGCCACTTCATGCCGTGGGGTGGTTTTAACATTTAATGTGTGTTGGCTGTGCAAGTACCAATCTTGTGCCTCGGTGATATGAAGCGACAGCCCGTCTTCAGCAAAATGGCTGTTGAAGGCGTTTTGCAGGATGTGGGCTTCGTCGTATGATACCGGCAGTTGATCAATCAACACGAGTTGGTCACGATCCGCGCGTAAATGCACAGGATCGGCGCGCAACCAGTAGCCGGTTGTAAATGTCTCACCACTGGCGCCGAGGCATAACGGGGCGACCGGCCAGTCTGGTGTGCGGGGTAAATTCATGGCCAGACACAGTTGGTCAGTCAGGCCGGGCACAGTGTCACGCTGTGAAGCACGCGCCAGCAAACGTTCAAGCGCAGGTAGCTGAACTTGCTTGAACAAGGGGGTCAACATATCGGATGACGGAATCAATCCGGGTATCAGGATGACCAAACAATCGGGTGGCGTAAGGCTGGCGGTCATGCGGTCTGGATACGCATTGATAAATCAATCGCATGTATGTGTTTGGTTAAAGCGCCGATGGATATGCGGTCGATGCCGGTGGCAGCGATGTCACGCAAGGTATCGGCTTGAATCCCTCCGGAAGCTTCCAGAATGGCGCGGCCTGCCGTGATTTGTACGGCAAGCCGTAGCTGATCGAGAGTGAAATTGTCCAATAGAATCAAGTTGGCCTCAGCATCAAGCGCTTGTTGTAATTCGTGGATCGATTCCACCTCGATTTGCACCGGCACGCCAGCGTTGCGGGTGTTGGCCAATACCTTGGCAATGCTGCCGGCAGCGGCAATGTGGTTTTCTTTGATCAAAATGCCGTCAAACAAGCCGATGCGTTGATTGTGTCCGCCGCCACAACTGACAGCGTACTTTTGCGCGATGCGTAAGCCGGGCAGTGTTTTTCGGGTGTCCATGATTTGCGTCGTTAAGCCTTGCAGTCGATTCACCGCTTGTCGGGTGCGTGTTGCGGTGGCCGACAGGGTTTGTAAAAAATTCAGTGCCGGGCGTTCTGCCGACAATAGGGCTCGTGCATTTCCCTGCAGTTCGCACAAGGTTTGTTCGGGATGGATCTCTTCACCATCGCGGGCCAGCCAGTGGATCTGTATATTGGTATCCAGTGTGCGAAAGCAGGCATCAAACCATTCGCAGCCACATAAAATGGCGGCTTCCCGGCTGATGACGGTGGCGCCAGCCGCATGTCGTTCATCGATTAGCTGAGCGGTATGGTCTGCGAAGCCGATGTCTTCAAGCAGGGCATCGGCCACGTTACGTTGAATGGCGAGTTTGCGAGTGGTACTGTCTATCATGGCGAAAAATGGCGGCATTCCAGAGTGGCAAGTTTAACCCGATTAACCCGATCTTTTCATGAA
>DDOT01000072.1:9847-11318 GCA_002341815.1 Thiobacillus sp. UBA2487
ATTTCAATATGGAACCCAAGTGATTGGAACCCAAGTGATGGCACGCGAATTCATGAAAAGATCGGGTTAATGCGCGTGTGCACGATGTGATGCACAGAATGGTTTATCATAATGACTTTGCAAGCAAGGTACGCTGAGGACGAAAGATGATCAAAGTGGGGATTGTGGGTGGAACGGGCTATACAGGAGTGGAGTTGTTGCGCTTGCTGGCGCAGCATCCCGAGGTGGAGGTGACGGCTATTACCTCACGCAAAGAAGCCGGTATGCCGATTGCCGAGATGTTTCCGAACTTGCGTGGACACTTTGACTTGGCGTTCTGTGATCCGCAAGATGCCAATCTGTCGGAGTGCAACGTGGTGTTTTTTGCAACCCCGAATGGTGTGGCGATGCAACAGGCGCGTCAGTTGTTGGATGATGGTGTGCGTGTGATTGATTTGGCGGCTGATTTTCGCATTAAGGATATTGCCACTTGGGAGAAATGGTATGGCATGCAACATGCTTGTCCGGATCTTGTGGCCGATGCGGTATATGGTCTGCCGGAAGTTAATCGTCAGTACATTCGCGAAGCCAGGTTGGTGGCCAATCCGGGCTGTTATCCAACCGCAGTGCAGTTGGGTTTTCTGCCGCTGCTGGAAGCCGGTGTGGCAGATACGTCGCTGTTGATAGCCGATTGCAAGTCGGGAGTTAGTGGCGCGGGGCGTAAAGCGGAAATTTCGACGTTATTTGCAGAGGCCGGTGACAATTTCAAAGCGTACGGCGTAAGCGGGCACCGTCATTTGCCGGAAATTTCCCAAGGTTTGCGTGGATTTGCCGGGGCTCCCGTTGGTTTAACCTTTGTGCCGCATTTAACCCCCTTGATTCGCGGTATTTTGGCAACGTTGTATGTGCGGGTTGATAAAGGTGTTGATGTGCAGCAGGTATTCGAAGCGCGTTATGCCAACGAACCTTTTGTAGACGTGATGCCGGCCAACAGTCATCCCGAGACACGCAGCGTTCGGGGTGCTAATTTGTGCCGCATCAGTTGGCATCGCCCGCAAGATGGTGATGTGGTAGTGGTGGTGTCGGTGATTGATAATCTGGTGAAAGGTGCAGCAGGCCAGGCGGTGCAAAATATGAATATCATGTTTGGCATTGCCGAGAATTCGGCGCTGACCGCGCCGGGTATGTTGCCATGACGCACATGAGTGGCACATCGCCTCAATCTGGGTTGCTTGTGCCGGTTTTGGCTATTATTGTTAGGATAAACTATGCGTAAGTACGGACTTTGGCTGTTGTTGGTTGTGCTGGCGGTGGGTGGCTATTTTATGTTTCGTACCGACCCGAAAGTGGATGCGCTCAATCAGGCCATTGCGACACAAGGTGACCAGGCGCTGCACAAATATCCGTATCCGTTTCATGTGTTGCGAATGGAAGGTACGGTGGCCGTGATGGGGACGCCACGTTCGCCAGCCATGCCGGTTGCCAAAATGAT
>DDOT01000072.1:11359-12779 GCA_002341815.1 Thiobacillus sp. UBA2487
GACTTTATTGCTGCTGAGCAACAGATGGCGAAATTGCAATTCGAGGCACGAGATATTGTATTAAAACAACCCGGCGTGTCATCAGTTCGTTTCGAGCTTGACAAGGAGTGGCTGCAAGATCATCAAATCGACACGGATTGACCCTATAAAAAGTAGGATTTTGTGGGTATTGACGATGAGGATGGCCCGGCACATAATGTCCACCTTTACCCCGAATTCAGGAGTACACCATGAATGCAACCACCGAAATGCCGGCTCCGTTAAACTTTACCGATAACGCTGCCAACAAGGTCGCCCAGTTGATCGCAGAAGAAGGTAACCCGGATCTCAAGCTGCGCGTGTTCGTGAGCGGCGGGGGCTGTTCAGGCTTTCAATATGGCTTCACGTTTGATGAAGTCGTTAATGATGATGATACCCGGATGGACAAAAGCGGCGTTACATTGCTGATCGATCCGATGAGCTACCAATATCTGGTTGGTGCCGAAATCGATTATCAAGAAGGTCTTGAAGGCGCTCAGTTTGTGATTAAAAATCCGAACGCCACATCCACTTGCGGTTGCGGTTCTTCTTTCTCGGCTTGATCTGTTTGTCGTGGGCGAGTGTTCACGATATTGTGTCATCTCGCCAAATGCTTGGTCTGTTACGCGGGATATATGCATCCCAGTACACAGGGGTGGCTCGCTCCGGTGACATCAGTATTGTTGCCGGGCAAGCCGCGTAGCGTTTGATATCCCAGCCACGCAAACGCGTGCGCTTCTACCTGGTCTGCCTCAATTCCCAATGTTTGTGTGGACGCAATGTGCGTTCGCGGATTGAGTGTCTTTAATGCCTCGACCAAAGTGGGGTTGTAGGCACCACCGCCGCACAAGTATACATCTTGCGTCACTGGCGTAGCGTGATGCAGCGCTTGTGTAATGGTGCGGGCGGTGAACTGCAGCAGGGTGGCTTGTACGTCCTGAGCCGGTTCGTTTCCATCGAGTTGTTGCTGTAGCCATGCCAAATTGAATTGTTCGCGCCCCGCGCTTTTGGGTGGTTGCTGCACAAAAAACGGGTGCAGCAGCAGTCGTTGCAATAATGCGGGAATGTAAGTGCCGCTGGCGGCCCATGCGCCATTGTGGTCATAGGCTTGGCCGGTATGGATTTGACACCACGCGTTCATCAACAGATTGCCGGGGCCGCAATCAAATCCCGTGGTGCATTGATTTGGTGTGATAAATGTAATGTTGGCAATGCCGCCGATGTTGACGATGGCGCGATGGCGCTCTGCATGATGAAACGCCATGGCATGAAACGCAGGTACCAACGGGGCGCCCTGTCCGCCAGCGGCAATATCGCGGTTGCGAAAATCGGTAATAACCCGGGTGCGGGTTAGTTCAGCGAGCAAGGCACCGTTGATGAGTTGCAGTGTGTAGCCAGACTC
>DDOT01000072.1:12893-15769 GCA_002341815.1 Thiobacillus sp. UBA2487
TGCCCGGTTGGTGGAGATCAAGCAGTTGATTGCGTAAATCGTCAGGATACGGTAAAAAATGCTTGTCGATAGAACGACCTGCCGGGTGTGCGGCGTTGAAATCAACCAGAACGGCGTCAATGCCGTCCAGGCTGGTTCCGGACATGACGCCTATCAATTGCATGCGGCAGTGTTACTCCATTGCTACCAGGTTGGTACCCGACAGCAAATTGAGCTTGGCCACCACGGGTTGTGTTTCTTGGTGAAAGCGCGACATCAGGTTCGCTGCGATGGGAAACGCGGTAGGAATCTTGGCAGTTAACGGATTGGTGGGAACGCCATTGATACGGAATTCGTAATGCAGATGAGGGCCGGTAGCCCAACCCGTCATACCGGTATATGCAATGATGTCACCTTGCGACACATGTTCACCACGGTGCAAGCCTTTGGCAAAGGCAGACAAATGTCCATAGACCGTGCTGTAATTGCCGGCATGCTTGAGGATAACGACGTTGCCGTAACCACGTTCTTGTCCGGCGAAGTCAACCGTCGCATCGGCAACGGCCATGACTTTGGTGCCTATCGGAGCGGCAAAATCTACACCTTTGTGTTGTTTCCACTGTTTCAGAATGGGGTGGAAACGCATGGCAAAGCCGGATGTAATGCGGGTAAACGGCACAGGAGAGCGTAAAAACGCTTTTTTCAACGGTTTGCCTTCCGGTGTATAGTATTCACCTTTGCCGCCATTCACGTCAGACCAAACCGCACGGTAACTGTGACCGGCGTTGATGAACTCGGCGGCCAGAATCCGTCCGGTCATAACCGGCTGCCCGTCATGGTAGAGCACTTCGTAAACCAGATTGAAGCGGTCGCCTCGGCGCAAGTCATGTCGGAAATCAATATCGCTGGAAAACAGGTCTGCCATTTCGCTTGCGACGGTGTCAGGTATGCCGGCTGCATCAGTCGCGGCAAATAATGATCCGCGAATAACCCCTGATTTCATTACCGTGTGATGGTCAAGCGCCAAGTTGTGTTTGGATGCTACAAAGGTACTGCCTTGGGGCGTGATTTCCAGCATGGTGCCGTCTGAATTGACATGGCGCAGCCAAATGAGATGTCCATCGCCACTGACTTGTGCCTGAATGGTTTTGCCGGTTCTGATTTGTAACAGTTGATGGGTGGCGTCAGCAGACTTAAGAAACTGATTGGTTTGGCTGGTCGATACACCTAAACGTTGTAGCAAGTCGGCAGCCGTATCGCCGCGTTCCAGCGCATCTTCTCGCCAGTAACTAGTGGCGGCGGCATTGCTGTCACTGGTTTCCAAGTGGCTTGGGAGAGCAAGATTCTGGACCACTGTTTGTACGTTGACATGGCTGGTGCTGGTGTCCGGTGCCAGGCCAAAGGCGGTCAAAACAGCGAGAAACGGAACGCTGCTGGCGGCTATGAGCCAGCGCATACGTTTTTTTCGTGCGTCAAGGTATTCGCTGTGGGTTAGAATAACGGTTTTTGACTCGTGATCGCTCATGGATTCTGGCATGGGTTGCGGTGTGCATTTGAATGCACGGATTGTACCACGGCCATGCGCAGTGACCAAGCTGAAATAGTGACCGCATATATTAGCCAGAAAGGGGTTGGTTTTAGATGTCGATAACCGTGCAGGAATCGTTGCGCATTATCAAGCGCGGCTGTGATGAATTGATGGTTGAGCAGGAGTTGGTGGATAAATTGGCAAGCGGCCGTCCGTTGCGCGTGAAAGCGGGATTTGATCCCACAGCGCCTGATTTGCATTTGGGGCATACAGTGCTGATCAATAAAATGCGGCATATGCAGGAGCTTGGGCACCACATCATGTTTTTGATTGGTGATTTTACCGGCATGATTGGCGATCCCACCGGTAAAAACGCCACCCGGCCACCGCTAACCCGGGAACAGGTGCTGGAAAATGCGCAATCGTATCGCGATCAGGTGTTCAAGATTCTCGATCCCGACCGTACCGAAGTGATGTTTAATTCCACCTGGATGGAGCAATTGGGATCTAGTGGCATGATTCGCTTGGCGGCACAACATACGGTGGCGCGAATGCTTGAGCGCGATGACTTTAACAAGCGCTATAAAAACAACCAGCCCATAGCGATTCATGAGTTCTTGTATCCGTTGGTGCAAGGGTACGATTCCGTGGCCATGCACGCTGATCTTGAGTTGGGCGGTACCGACCAAAAATTCAATCTGTTGATGGGGCGTGAATTGCAAAAGCATTATGGTCAGTCACCGCAATGCATATTGACCATGCCGTTATTGGAAGGGTTGGATGGTGTCAACAAGATGTCTAAATCCTTGGGTAACTATATCGGTATTGCCGAGCAACCCAACGACATTTTTGGCAAGATCATGTCGGTGTCGGATGATTTGATGTGGCGCTATATCGATTTGTTATCGTTTGCATCGTTGGATGAGGTGGCAGGCTGGAAGCAAGCGGTTGCCAACGGCGAGAATCCGCGCCAGATCAAGGTTCGGTTCGCGCAAGAAATTGTGGCGCGCTTCCATGGGCAGGCAGCGGCAGTCCGTGCGCTGGAAGATTTTGAGGCGCGGTTCCGTGATGGCGGAGTGCCTGATGATTTACCGTTGATAGAGATAGTGGGTACTGCTGAAGGGTTGGTGGTGACGCAAGTGCTCAAGCAGTCGGGTTTGTTAGGCGGAACGTCTGAGGCTATCCGCATGATCGGGCAGGGTGGCGTAAAAGCCAATGGTGAAAAAGTGTCGGATAAGTCACTCATAATCGCAGTGGACGAAGAGGTGGTGCTGCAGGTGGGTAAGCGCAAGTTTGCTCGCATTAAAGTTGTCGTGTGACAGTCGTGTGAAGTTTTTTTAACAATTGTGTTGACACCCTGTAATGGGTC
>DDOT01000012.1:0-1421 GCA_002341815.1 Thiobacillus sp. UBA2487
CATTTAACGGATGAATTCCATAGTAAGCCAACCAATAATACAGCCACCAGGCCCGCTACCTTTGCGCATACTTTCCCGACAGGTACCCATGCCATGTGGCTGTATTATTGGTTGGCTTACTATGGAATTCATCCGTTAAATGATGTTAACGTCATCACTGTTCCGCCTGCCCAAATGGTGATGCAAATGCGGATGTCTCATTTAGACGGCTTTTGCGTGGGCGAGCCATGGAACAGTCATGCCATTTATGAACAAACCGGGTTTAGCGTAGCCAGCTCACAGGATATCTGGCCGGATCATCCCGAGAAAGTGCTCGGTTGTACCGCAGATTTTGTGCAGCGTTATCCAAATGCCGCGCGGGCGCTTATCAAAGCAACATTGGATGCGTCGCGTTATCTCGATGAAATGTCGAATCGGCATCGGGTGGCGGCATTGATTGCAGACAAGACATTTCTCGATTGTCCTGTTGAAATCGTTGATGCGCGTATGGAAGGCCGGTATCAAGACGGGTTGGGTCAACATTGGATGGATGGGCATTTCATGCAATTCCACCAGAATGGTCGCGTTAATTTCCCCTATTTATCGGATGGGATGTGGTTTTTGACCCAGTTTAAGCGCTGGGGGTTGTTAAAACAAGACCCTGATTATTTGGCCATCGCACAGCAAATCAATCAAATAACACTGTATCAACAGGCCGCATCGTGTCTTGATGTGCCGATACCGTCATCAGACATGCGTGCGTCTACTTTCATTGATGGAAGCGTATGGAATGGCAGTTGGCCGAAAGAATATGCCAACAGCTTTGAGATCATGTCATGAAACGTATCTTGATTATTGATGACTTGCGTGACCGATCGGTTTGGCTGAAAGCCAGTCTTGAGTTGCATCAGTATGATGTCGTCGGGATATTAAATTGGCAACAAGTGGATGAGCATTCCATTCAGGCAGCATCAGCAGATGTGATTATTGTGGATGCAAATGCGCCAGGACGCGATACCTTGGAACAAATCAGTCTTATGTCCAAGTTGTTGGATAAACCAGTGGTGGTGTTGGATGCAAAAAATGATCGTCAAAGCATTGTTGCAGCGATGCGCGCAGGTGTGAGTGCTTATGTTGCGCATGAAATTAAATGTGAAGATCTGGATGGCATTATTGAAGTGGCTGCGGCGCGGTTTGCAGAACATAAGCGTTTGCGCGATGAGTTAAAAGAAGCCAAGCTGTTGTTGTCAGATCGGAAGTTGGTAGACCAAGCCAAATGTATAATAATGGAAAACAATGGGTTAAGTGAATCAGAGGCGTATAAACGTATGCGCAGCATGGCCATGAGCAAGGGAAAACGCATGGCAGAAATAGCGGAAGCGATTATTCTGGCGCAGGAATTAAATAACCAGTAAGCGTGTTAGCCCGATCTTTTCATGAAT
>DDOT01000012.1:1492-8635 GCA_002341815.1 Thiobacillus sp. UBA2487
TCAATATGGAACCCAAGTGAGGGCACGCGTTAATTTATGAAAAGACCGGGTTAGTTTGACGGGTTCGATATGGCTATGTCGGTGAGCGGTTTTAGTGCATTTCTTGCCATGGCGCACTAAAAAAGCGCAAATGACGGCAACAGGTTGCGCATGAGACTGGTGTGCGGCACGCAAACGTTTTATTTTTTAATTAAAAACAAGTTGTTGCCTCTTTAACAAGAGTTGGCATACAACTTGCATTGTTGATGACATGAGCATCTACCCAACGGCGGGATGACGCTCGGTTAACGACAAAGACGTCAATCTATCTGATGACCGAATAAAAGACTGGTTTTGCCACGTTTTTTATTGGTTTGATTGGGTGGTTTGACGTTTTTTTTTTTGAGGAAATGAAAATGTCTGGCAAAAAAACAAGACTCGTGGTCATCGGCAATGGAATGGCAGGTATCCGAACGATAGAAGAACTTATCAAAATGTCGCCCGATGAGTATGAAATCACAGTGTTCGGCGCTGAACCCCAGCCAAACTATAACCGCATTCTGCTATCACCGGTCTTGTCAGGCGAAATGGCATTTCAGGAAACCGTGTTGAATGATTGGTCTTGGTATCAAGATCATCATATTACATTGCATGTCGGAAAACCGGTTACCAAGATTCATCGTAAGCAGTGTGTTGTACAAACCGATGATGGGTTGAGCGTTCCTTATGATCGTTTGTTGATTGCAACAGGATCTAATCCGTTCATGCCGCCCATTTCCGGTATCGATCTGCCGGGAGTTGTTGCCTATCGCAGTATTCAGGACGTGGAATATATGCTGTCTGTTGCCCAGGCAGGCAAGCGTGCTGTGGTGATCGGTGGTGGTTTGCTGGGTCTGGAAGCCGCAAATGGATTGTCTTTGCGCGGGATGGATGTATCGGTCGTGCATCTGAGCGATTGGCTGATGGAGCGTCAACTGGATAAGGTGGGTGGCGATTTGTTAACCCGCGAGCTTAAAAAACGCGGGTTGAATTTTTATTTGGCACATGCTACCGAGGCAATTTTAGGGGATGGTCATGTTGCCGGATTGCGCTTTAAAGATGGCTCGGAAATTCCTGCCGATTTAGTGGTGATGGCAGTAGGGATCCGTCCGAATACCACATTGGCTAAATCGGCCGGTATTTATTGTGAGCGGGGTATTGTTGTCAATGACACCATGCAAACGTATGACCCTAAAATCTACGCAGTGGGGGAATGTGTGCAGCACCGTGGTCAGACCTATGGTTT
The DNA here is from genome assembly GCA_002341815.1 of Thiobacillus sp. UBA2487. Lineage (GTDB taxonomy): Bacteria > Pseudomonadota > Gammaproteobacteria > Burkholderiales > Sulfuriferulaceae > Sulfuriferula. The sequence goes on from DDOT01000012.1 coordinate 2,757, forward strand.
GGTCGCGCCGTTGTTTGAGCAGGCCAAGGTGGCAGCCAATCATCTGGCAGAGTTCGGTCGTATGCGTTATGAAGGCTCTTTGGTGTCCACCAAGCTAAAAGTTACCGGCATCGATTTATTCTCTGCCGGTGATTTTAATGCGGGAGAAGGGGACGAAGAGTTGCTGATGCAGGATGCTGCGCGAGGCGTGTACAAAAAATTGGTGTTACGCAACAATCAGCTTCGTGGTGCGGTGATGTACGGCGATACCGTGGACGGGCCTTGGTATTTTCAAATGCTGCGCGATGGTACGGATGTTTCAGAAATACGCGAGCATATATTATTTGGTCAGGCGCATTTAGGCGATTCTGGTCGCTCGGGTGCAGCCAGTGTCATGAATATGCCGGACAGCGCCGAAATATGCGGGTGTAATGGCGTTAATAAAGGAATGATTGTAAAAGCGATTGTTGAGAAAAAGCTGTTTACGATTGAAGAGGTTCGTGCACACACTAAAGCATCTGCTTCATGCGGTTCTTGCACCGGATTGGTGGAGGCGTTGCTTGCCAATACCTTGGGTGGCGATTATTCGGCATCTCCGAACAAAAAACCCATGTGCGCTTGCACTGACTTATCACATGATGACGTGCGCGCAGCGATTACCCAGCATTCATTAGCGGCAATACCGGAATTGATGCGAGTGCTCAACTGGAAAACACCAGATGGTTGTGCAAGCTGTCGCCCTGCATTGAATTATTATTTATTGGCCGCTGCTCCCGAGCGTTATCAGGATGATAGCCATTCACGGTTTATTAATGAGCGAGTGCATGCCAATATTCAAAAAGATGGGACATATTCGGTTATTCCCCGAATTTGGGGTGGGGTGACATCACCTGCTGAGTTGCGCGCCATTGCCGATATCGCGGATAAATATGAGGTGCCTACCGTCAAATTCACGGGCGGACAGCGCCTGGATTTATTGGGTGTCACCAAAGAAAATTTGCCTAAAATGTGGGCGGAACTGGTGGAGGCCGGATTCGTGTCCGGTCATGCGTATGCTAAAGCGTTGCGCACGGTAAAAACCTGTGTCGGTTCGGAATGGTGTCGTTTTGGCACCCAGGATTCCACAGGCTTGGGTATACAGTTGGAGAAAGCCACATGGGGATCATGGACACCCCATAAATTCAAGATTGCGGTTTCGGGTTGTCCACGCAACTGTGCTGAAGCTACCATTAAAGATTTCGGTGTGGTGTGTGTGGATTCGGGTTATGAAATTCATGTGGGCGGTAATGGCGGGATTAAAGTGCGTGTGACGGACTTTTTGTGCAAGGTCGCTACAGAAGCCGAGGTGCTGGAGTATTGCGGTGCATTTATGCAATTGTACCGGGAAGATGCGCATTATCAGGAACGCACTGCACCGTGGATAGAACGTACCGGGTTGGCGCATATCAAGCAACGGGTGGTTGATGATGCAAAAATGCGCGGCGAGTTGTATGCGCGGTTTCTGCAATCACAAATTCCAGCGCAGATTGACCCGTGGAAAGCGCGTGCAGAAGGCAAAGATGCGGCAGAATTCACGCCATTAATGGCAATTTCTGAATAAAAGCTTACAGGAGAACAGGATGAATTGGATTCAGATCGGTACGCTGGACGATATTCCACGTCAAGGTGCGCGAACGATCAACACCAAACGAGGTGAGATTGCCTTGTTTCGTACCGTTGATGATCAGTTTTTTGCGGTTGATAATCGCTGCCCGCATAAAAATGGCCCTCTGGCGCAAGGCATCGTACATGGACATCGTGTGACCTGCCCCTTGCATGCGNNATGTCGTAGCGCCCGACGTGGGTTGTACACACCGTTATGCGCTTAAAATTGAGTCGGGCATACTGTTTATTGAATTGCCTGAGAAAAACAATGGATAGTCCAGACGACAGGTTATTTACCCATACAACCTGCCCCTATTGTGGCGTAGGGTGTGGCGTGGTAATGGCTCCGCTTGCTGATAGCGCTTATCGGCTTAAGGCCGACACACAGCATCCCGCAAATTTTGGCAAGTTATGTTCCAAAGGCGCAGCGTTGGCGGATACCTTGGGTGACGAAGGGCGTCTGCTTTACCCGCTAGTCAATCAACAGCGCACCTCGTGGGACGATGCATTAACACAAGTGGCAGAGCGCTTCCAACGTGTGATTGCAGCGCATGGTCCAGAGGCTGTGGCATTTTACGTGTCCGGGCAATTGCTGACGGAAGATTATTACGTTGCCAATAAATTGATGAAAGGATTTATAGGTGGCGGAAATATTGATACCAATTCCCGGTTGTGCATGTCGACTGCCGTCGCAGCACACAAACGCGCTTTTGGTGCAGATGCGGTGCCAGTGTGTTACGAAGATGTTGAAGCCGCTGATTTGGTCGTGTTGGTCGGGTCGAATTATGCGTGGGCACATCCGGTGTTATACCAGCGTTTAGTGGCGCAAAAAAAACAACGCCCCGCCATGCGTATTGTGGTGATCGATCCGCGCAAAACAGCAACCTGCGATGCGGCAGATTTGCATTTGGCGATACAACCCGGAACCGATGCGTATTTATTTAATGGTCTGTTGAATTATCTGCGCCGAGAGGATGCCTTAAATTGGCCGTATATCGAGGCGCATGTGGAAGGGTTCTCCGCTGCGCTGGAAGCCGTTCGTCACGCGGGTAGTATTCCAGAAGTGGCTTTGCAGTGCGGTGTGTCCGAAACAGACCTCAGCGAATTTTATCGCTTGTTTTTACGCACCGAGCGCACGGTCAGTATTTTCTCGCAGGGAATCAATCAGTCATCAAGCGGCGTGGATAAATCCAATGCGTTGATTAATCTGCATTTGGCAACCGGCCGTATCGGGAAGTTGGGGATGGGGCCTTTTTCCATCACCGGTCAACCCAACGCAATGGGTGGACGAGAAGTGGGTGGATTGGCCAATCAATTGGCCGCACATATGGATTTTTCGGACACGGCGCATATTGAGCTGGTGTCACGTTTCTGGCACGCCCCGCATATGGCGCAACAGGCAGGGCTTAAAGCGGTTGATATGTTTCAGGCAATCGCTGATAAAAAAATAAAAGCCGTCTGGATTATGGGGACAAATCCTGCGGTGAGTTTACCTAATGCGGATCAGGTTCGACTTGCATTGCAGAATTGTGACTGTGTGGTGGTGTCGGATTGCGTGCGGCATACCGATACGACGGCATGCGCCGATATTTTGTTGCCTGCGATGGGGTGGGGTGAAAAAGATGGCACGGTGACGAATTCGGAACGGTGCATTTCACGACAACGCGCTTTCACCCCGCCTGCCGGTGACGCCAAACCGGATTGGTGGATACTGACGCAAGTGGCGCAACGTATGGGGTGGGCAGCCGATTTTCCATACACACGTCCGTCACAAATTTTTCGTGAGCACGCGCGGCTTTCCGGTTTTGAAAATAATGGTCAACGTGCGTTTGATATCAGTGCGTTGGCAGAGCTAAGTGATGCAGCGTATGACGCATTACAACCGATACAATGGCCCGTTAACCGCACATGTCCTGATGGTACAACGCGCTTGTTTACAGATGGTCATTACTTTACACCAAGTGGTAAAGCGCGAATGCTGGCAATTGAGCCTCGTTTGCCTGTGCAGGCTACGGATACGGCATTTCCTTTTATCCTGAATACAGGACGTATTCGTGACCAATGGCATACCATGACGCGTACCGCAAAAGTACCGCGATTAAATGCCCATTATTGTGAGCCATTCGTTGAAGTTCATCCGGCCGATGCGCGCGCCAGGCAACTCGAATCTGGCGGCCTCGCCCAAATCAACAGTCGCCATGGCAAGATGTTGGCGCGGATTAAAATCAGTGAAGATCAACGACCGGGTTCCTTGTTTGTGCCGATGCACTGGAGTGATACCTATGCGCAACAAGCGCGGGTAGATGCGTTGGTAGCCCCTTTTACGGATCCTATTTCAGGCCAGCCCGAATCGAAACATGTGCCGGTGGATATCATGGCGTTTCATCCGCTGTGGCAGGGTTTCGTGCTTAGCCGCAGCCCTTTGCAATTCAGTAATACGCGTTATTGTGCCACATCGCTTGGCGGAAATTACTGGCGTTATGAGTTGGCAGGGGATCTGCAACCTGCCAAATGGGGAGATTGGGCGCGAGGTTTGATGCCGGATATTGCAGAATGGTCGGAATACCAGGATGCGTCTTTGGGCCGATATCGGGCTGCAGCAATCAACGAAGGACGTTTGGCGGCGGTGTTTTTTATTGGTAAAGATCATCATTTACCAGATCGCGATTGGTTAGCCAGTTTGTTTGCAGCAGAATTGCTGACAACGAGCGATAGGGCGCATTTATTATCCGCACGTCCTGCCAAAGGGGGGCAAGACCCGGGCAGAATGGTTTGTGCCTGTCATGGTGTCGGTGAGAAGACCATACTGCACGCGATTCGTACCCACCAACTTGATTCTGTCGAGGCTATCGGTGAAAAAACCAAAGCCGGGACAGGGTGTGGCTCGTGTGTGGCGGAATTGCGTCGTTTGTTGGTGCAAGTATGAGACATATCATCCCGATTTTTCCTCACCAAACCACCCCAAAATTGGCAGACGGGCTTGGAAGAGAGATCGGCTATTTGCGCATATCGGTGATTGATCGCTGTAACTTACGATGCGCCTATTGTCGCCCGCAGGGAGATGGCTTCAATCCGGTGCAACGGGATGAATTGCTGACCTTTGCTGAAATAGAACGTGTTGTGCGTATGGCTGTGCAATTAGGTGTTAGTAAAATTCGACTGACGGGCGGTGAGCCATTGGTACGGAAAGGCGTGGTTGACCTCGTTGCACGCATCGCAGGGATTACGGGCGTTAAGGATTTGGCGCTCAGTACCAATGCGGTGCTATTGGACACATTGGCACAACCGCTTAAGGACGCAGGGCTGCATCGGCTGAATATCAGCCTGGACAGTTTGGATGCCGGTATTTTTGCGACATTAACGGGTGGAAATTTGCAAGAGGTGTTAAACGGTATTGATGCTGCGCAACACGCGGGCTTTCAACCCATACGATTGAATACCGTGTTAATGCGTGGCATCAATGACCATGAAGTTGGCCGTTTGATTGAGTTTAGTGCCAAACGCCGTTTAGAATTACGTTTTATTGAGTTAATGCCAATGTGTGAAGGTTTGGATTGGCAGCGTCATTATTACCCGATAGAAGAGTTGCTTCAAACAACGGAGATCGCTGAGCGGTTGCATACGGAGACATCGGATCGACCGGATGGGTCTGCCGCACGTTACATGACGGTGCGAGACTCAGTTGCATATGGGCACGACGATGAAAATACAAGACAATACCCGCCCACTCGGGTGGGATTTATCGAACCGATGTCGAATCATTTCTGCAGCAGTTGTAACCGTTTGCGCTTGATGTCGGATGGTATGCTGAGGCCATGCCTGTCTGCCGACCACGAGATCGATTTAAGAACTGCGCTGCGTCGTGGTTGTGGCGATGACGAATTGTTGAATTTGATACGTTTAGCCACTTATCAAAAACAAGCGAATAGCACGTATACGTATGAAAGCGTAGGTCGCCAACGCTCAATGATTGCGATTGGTGGTTAATATGTAAGCGTCCGACGCAACCAGATGTCCGTGCAATAAGGGTTATGCTTGTCGCCTGAGTGGCAGCAATTCGTTGAGGCGGCGGTTAGGCCAAGCAGCTTCTGCTTTCGACCATGAACGGCCAGACACCTGTACGCAAAACCTGTCATTGGGATAACCGCTGCAATTAAAAGCCTGCCTTGGTTGGCTCAGTCAATGAATAATCGCTATACTCATGCACACTCAATAAGTGCCATCCGAAAAAGCATTGCCACTCAATGACTGAACAA
>DDOT01000104.1:0-18306 GCA_002341815.1 Thiobacillus sp. UBA2487
ATCACGCGAATTCATGAAAAGATCAGGTTATTTCCTTATGGCTGGATTGACGTTATGGTAATGCAATACATAAGTACGCGCGGCGAGTCGCCAGCGCAAACATTTAGCCAGATTTTGCTGGGTGGCTTGGCGCCGGATGGTGGGTTGTATTTGCCCGAACGTTACCCGCATTTTTCTGCAGATGATTTGAATGCCATGCGCGACATGAATTATCGCGATTTGGCATTTGCGGTGTTGTCGCGTTTTGCTGACGATATTCCGCAGCAGGATTTACGAACGATTATTGACAAAACCTATACCGAGGATACGTTTTGTTATGCACGCAATGGTGATCAGGCATCAGATATTGTTCCGCTGCACCACCTGACCGATAACCTGTATTTGCTGGGGTTGTCGAATGGTCCAACCCTTGCGTTTAAAGACATGGCCATGCAGTTGTTGGGTAATCTGTTCGAGTATGTGCTCGACCAGCAACATGCCGAGCTCAATATCGTGGGTGCCACGTCGGGTGATACAGGTTCTGCCGCTGAGTATGCGATGCGCGGCAAACGCGGTATTCGGGTATTTATGTTGTCACCGCAGGGCAAGATGAGCCCGTTTCAAACGGCACAAATGTATTCCCTGCAAGATGTCAATGTGTTTAATCTGGCCGTTGCCGGGGTGTTTGACGATTGTCAGGACATGGTCAAGGCGGTATCGAACGATTTGGCATTCAAGCAAGCGCATCACATCGGTGCGGTAAATTCAATCAACTGGGGGCGCATCGCCGCCCAAGTGGTGTATTACTTTAAAGGGTATTTTGCAGCAACCCGTGCTAATGATCAGTATGTGAGTTTTGCTGTGCCATCCGGCAATTTTGGCAATGTGTGTGCCGGGCACATTGCCCGTATGATGGGTTTGCCGATCCGCCGTTTGGTGGTGGCTACCAATGAAAATGATGTATTGGATGAATTTTTCAGCACGGGTGTTTACCGTCCACGTGCAGCGGCCAGCACATTGCACACCAGCAGCCCGTCCATGGATATTTCCAAGGCATCCAATTTTGAACGTTTTGTGGCTGACTTGCTTGGACGCGATAGTCAGCAGTTAGCAGCTTTGTGGCGCAAAGTCGATCGTGGCGAAGCGGTCGATTTACGGGCGCAAGGCGTGTTTGATCGCGTGGCGGAGTATGGTATGGTGTCCGGCTCGAATACCCATGCGGGACGGTTGGCGACCATTCGCGCGACTTGGGAAAAACATGCCGTGGTGATCGATCCGCATACAGCGGATGGACTGGCAGTTGCCGTGTCCTATGTTGAGAACAATATACCGATGATTGTGCTTGAAACTGCACAACCAGCCAAATTCGATGATACCATTCACCAAGCGCTGGGGCGTTCCAGCGACCGTCCCAAAGCCTTGGACGGATTGGAAGCTTTGCCGCAGCGTTTCGATGTGTTGCCGGCCGATGCCGAACAACTTAAACGCTATATTTTATCCAAAATGACGGAATGCGCATGAAACTGATCGCCTCATTGACCAGTCCCTATGCCAGGAAAGTAAGGGTTGTCCTGGCGGAAAAGCATATTGACTGTGATTTGCAGATTGATATCCCGTGGAACGAAGAAACGCAGGTTCCTGACTATAATCCCTTGGGGAAAATACCGGTGTTGTTGTTGGATGATGGCACGGCGGTATATGATTCCCGGGTGATTGCTGAATACCTTGAGCATGCATCGCCGGTTCATAACGTGTTGCCGAAAGATGCGCGCAGCCGCATTTCGGCACGCCGCTGGGAGGCGTTGGCGGATGGTATTTGTGATGCAGCAGCCACGATTTTTCTTGAAAAAAAACGCCCGTCAGCCCAGCAAAGCCCGGAATGGATTGCACGCCAGCAGCTTAAAATCGATCGCGGATTGGCGGCGGCTGCGCGAGATTTGGGCGAACGGGCGTGGTGCGTGGCCGATAGCTATTCGTTGGCGGATATTGCGTTGGGTTGCGCTTTGGGTTATCTGGATTTGCGTTTTTCGTCGATCAACTGGCGTGACACTTATCCAAATCTGGCTGGCCTGATGCAGCGCCTGAATGAACGTCCCGCTTTCGTTGATACATCGCCACCCGCTGTTTGAGTATGATTGCTGAAAGGCCGCCATTGTTGGTGGCTTTTTTTATTTTGTGAATTGAAATTGTCAGGTTAGTGTGCGACAGTGAATTGGTTTTAACTGATCACGGAGTATCGACATGCAAATAGGTTTGTTGGGTCTTGGGCGGATGGGTGGCAATATGGCGCGCAGGTTGGCGCGCGGCGGTGCTCGCGTGGTGGTCTGGAATCGCAGTGCTGCGGTAGCGCAACAATTGGCGGAAGAAGAAGCGGGTATTACGGCGGTTGCCGACGTGGCTNNTGTGCCACAGCCGCGGGTGGTGTGGTTAATGTTGCCGGCAGGCGCCGCCACCGAAGGGGTGCTGGCACAGTTGCGTAACTTGCTGTCACCCGGCGATGTGGTTGTGAATGGGGCGAATGCCTGGTTCAAAGACAGTCAACGTTATGCGGGTGAGTTGGCGCCACTACAGATCGGGTTTGTGGATGCAGGGGTTTCGGGTGGCGTTTGGGGTTTGCAAAACGGGTATGCCTTGATGCTTGGCGGTGATAAGGCGGCTGTTGAACAGGTGACCCCGTTCGCCCGAATCCTGGCGCCGGGTGTTGATACGGGTTGGTTGCATTGCGGTCCGGTGGGCAGCGGTCATTATGTCAAAATGGTGCATAACGGTATCGAGTACGGCATGATGCAGGCACTTGCAGAAGGATTTGCACTGATGCGTTCGCGTGAAGAGTTTGGCTTGGATTTGGCGGGAATTGCCGAAATGTGGCGGCACGGCAGTGTGGTGCGATCATGGCTGCTGGATTTGACGGCAGAATTTTTGCAGCGAGATCAGCAATTGCTGGATATTGAGCCGATTGTGGCGGATTCGGGTGAAGGGCGTTGGACGGTGTTCGAATCGGTTGAGCAAGGGGTGCCAACCCCGGTTATGAGTTTGGCGCTGATGATGCGCTTTGCCAGCCAGGGACGTAATAACTATACGGATAAGATGCTGGCCATGATGCGCAAAGGATTTGGCGGGCATGCTGTGAAGGAGGCCGCGCATGATTGAAAAATCGACAGATTTTCCTTGCAGTTTTGTTATTTTTGGCGCAACGGGAAATTTGGCCACCAAGAAGTTGTTGCCCGCGTTGTGTCGATTGGAGGAAGCAGGGCGATTGCCGGAGGTGATGCGTTTTATTGCCATCGGACGGCGTGAGTGGGATGACGTGGCGTGGAGTGCACATTTGCAAAGCCTGTTGCAAGAGCGTTTGCAAGATCGGTTTGATCCTGAGGTTTGTCAACGCTTTATCGGTCGCTTTAGCTACCTGCGCGGTGAACTGCATGATGTTGAGATGTATCATCGATTGGGGGCCATGTTGGCTGAACCGCGTTCCGGTGTTTGCTCGAATGTCATTTTTTACCTGTCAATCAAACCGACTGATTTTCCGAGTGTTATCAAAAATCTGGATAAATCAGGATTGTCAAAACCCCGTGGCCTGCATCAGGTTGTGGTGGAAAAGCCGTTTGGCGAAGATATAGAATCGGCTCAGGCCCTGAATCGGTTGCTGCACGAACATTTTGATGAACAGCAAATTTTCCGTATCGACCACTATTTGGGCAAAGACACTGTACAAAATTTGTTGGTGTTCCGTTTTGCCAATACCTTGATCGAACCGCTGTGGAACCGTAATTTTATTGATCATATTCAGATTACGGCTGCCGAAACCATGGGGATCGAAAATCGTGCAGATTATTACGACAAGGCGGGTGCCTTGCGGGATATGTTGCAAAACCACTTGATGCAATTGCTGACGGTGGTTGCCATGGAACCGCCGCCCGTGCTGGATGCGGATGCATTGCGTGATGAAAAGGTCAAGGTATTGCGCTCTATTCGTCCGATCGGCAAGCGCTCGGTGCATGCGCATGCATTTCGCGCCCAGTATGCAGCGGGCAGCATTAATGGACAAAATGTCGCCAGTTATCAGGCGGAGCCGGGTGTAGAGCCAAAATCAATTACGGAAACCTTTGTGGCGGCCAAGTTTTATATCGATAATTGGCGGTGGCGTGGCGTGCCTTTTTATTTGCGCACCGGCAAACGGTTAAAAGAAGGCAAGTCGATGGTGGCGATCCGGTTTCGCCATCCACCGCAGCAGTTGTTTCGTTCGACGCCGCTGGATGTGGTGTCGCCCAACTGGATTATTTTGTCGATTCAGCCGGAAGATTGCATGCGCATGGAGGTGCATGTAAAACAGCCGGGGTTGGAAATGAATACCCGTGTGATTTCACTCAACGCAACCTATCGCAAAGAAGATGAAAAAGCGTTGGACGCCTATGAAACGTTGCTGCTTGATGTGATTAATGGCGACCGCACCTTGTTTATTCGGTTTGATGAGGTGGAATGGGCGTGGCGGGTGGTGGATCCCATTTTGAAAAGCTGGGCGATGGAACGGGATTTTATTCATACCTATCCGGCCGGTAGCTGGGGCCCGTTAGAAGCTAATCGCTTGTTTGATGCAGAAGATCAGGAATGGCGTAACGCGTTGTGAGGCGACGTGATCCGGCAGGTTGCGAGCAGCCAGCCGGATGATATTTTATCGGATGCTTATTTTTTCAAGGCAGGTCGCCGGTTGACGTTGATATCTGACGTGCGGGTTTGTCCATTGCGCCAAACCAACGCCTTGATGTGTTGGCCGGGTGGAATGGCTGCGATGACGTTCAACAGGTCGGCAGCGTCGGTGATCATGCTGCCATTAACCTGCAGAATGACATCGCCGGGTTCGATGCCTGCCAGATCGGCCGGACCTTTGCTGAGAACGCCGGCAATGAATGCGCCGTGATGGTCGGGTAATTGCCAGCGCTTTTGCAACGTGAGTGGCAGATCATGCACTTCAACACCGATCCATCCCCGAATTACCGCCCCGTGATCAATGATCTGCCGCATCACTTCATCTGCCAGATCGGAGGGTATCGCGAAGCCTATGCCTTGTGACCCGCCCGAACGAGAATAAATGGCACTGTTGATGCCGATCAGGTCGCCATTGGTATTGACCAATGCCCCACCTGAGTTGCCAGGGTTAATGGCAGCATCGGTCTGGATGAAATCCTCAAAGGTGTTGATGCCCAGATGTGAGCGGCGCAATGCGCTGATAATGCCCATGGTGACGGTTTGACCAACGCCGAAAGGGTCGCCGATGGCAAGTACCACATCGCCAATACTGGCTTGGTCGCTGGATGCAAAGGCAATGGCCGGTAAATGGTCGGCCTGGATTTTTAATACGGCCAGATCCGTATCGGGATCACTCCCCACAACGTGCGCCTGCAAGGTGCGTCCATCGTGCAGCGCGACCTGAATTTGATCGGCAGAGGCGATGACATGCTGGTTGGTTAAAATGTAGCCGTTGGGACTGACAATAACGCCAGAACCCAAGTTGTTGGTGCGGCGGATTTTTGGTTCGGCGTGTTGGCCGAAAAAATGCCGAAAAAAGGTGGTGTCGGGCAAGGTGCCGGGGATGCGAACGTCTTTGCTGGTAAAGACGTTCACCACAGTAGGAATGGCACGGGCAGCCGCAGTGCGATAAGAAATCTGCGGTGAATTGATGCAGTTCGCGGGCATGACACGCGTCACCATTGTGGCTTGCGACCAAAAACGCCAATCCGGGCGAAACAGGGTGACCACCAGCAAAATGCCGAGTGTGATGGTCACACTTTGGGAGAATAGCAGCCAGAATTTACGCATGTTGAGGGTAAAATGAACGTCTGATGCCGTTGATTATAGCGGCTAATGCACCATTTGGAGGCAGCTAACCTGTGAATTGGGTCAAGAATATGCAAAATTAGTTTTTAATTTTGTTAAAAAAATAGGTAGAATAGTAGGGTTTTTAACCTATATGTTTCATAAAATTGTACGGCAGTAGCTTATTGCTATGTTTCATAATGCTTTTTTGAAGATGTGCTGTAGCGATGCACGCCTTCCACAAAACAGTATGTGCATAAACGCAGTTGCTGCCGTGTGGTGATTTTTGCAACATGCGGGTTGAGTTGGCGTAATCTTTAAATGAGGATTGATATGATGAATCAGCAAGTGGATCGCAGCAAGCGCCGCTTCCTCGTCGCTGCCACCTCCGTGGTGGGTGGGGCGGCTGGCGTCGTGGCAGTGACACCATTCGTGTTGAGCATGCTGCCAAGCGAACGCGCCAAGGCAGCGGGTGCTCCGGTGGAAGTGGATATCAGTAAGGTAGAAGCGGGCATGCTGCTTGCCGTGGCTTGGCAGGGCAAGCCGGTGTGGGTGGTTAACCGCACACCGGAGATGCTTGCTAAATTGCCGGGTTTGGCTGATCGACTGGTTGATCCCAACTCAGACGTTCCGCAGCAACCGGAGAATTGCAAAAACACCAATCGTTCCATTAAGCCGGAATATCTGGTTGTGGTTGGTATATGCACCCACTTGGGTTGTTCGCCGACCTATCGTCCAGAACTCGGCCCGGCTGATTTGGGTGCGGATTGGCCAGGCGGCTGGTTCTGCCCATGTCACGGCTCCCGTTACGATTTGTCCGCTCGTGTATTCAAGAATGTGCCGGCTCCCATGAACATGCTGGTTCCGCCACACTACTACAAAACCAATACAGTGATCCTGGTTGGTGAAGAAAAGAAAGGAGCCTGATAGATGAGCACAATGCAGAAGCTGGTGGGCTGGGTAGACGATCGTTTTCCGTTGACATCCACATGGAAAGCGCATCTCTCCGAGTACTATGCGCCAAAAAACTTTAATTTCTGGTACTTCTTTGGATCGCTGGCGCTGTTGGTGCTGGTTAACCAGATTGTGACCGGTATTTTTCTGACCATGAACTACAAGCCGGATTCGTTGCTGGCGTTTGGTTCGGTTGAATACATCATGCGAGATGTGTCATGGGGTTGGTTGATTCGCTACATGCACTCGACCGGCGCTTCCATGTTTTTCGTGGTGGTGTATCTGCACATGTTCCGTGGCTTGATTTATGGCTCTTTCCGCAAGCCGCGTGAACTGGTCTGGATTTTCGGGATGATGATTTATCTGGCGCTGATGGCTGAGGCGTTCATGGGCTACTTGTTGCCATGGGGTCAAATGNNNGGCGCTCAGGTTATTATTTCCTTGTTTGGCGCTATTCCGGTGGTCGGTGATGCATTGAGCACATGGATTCGTGGTGACTTTGTGGTGTCGGATGCTACCTTGAACCGTTTCTTTGCATTCCACGTCATTGCACTGCCGTTGGTGTTGCTGGGTTTGGTGGTTGCTCACATCATTGCGCTGCACGAAGTGGGTTCCAATAACCCGGAAGGCATTGAAATCAAGAAGATGAAAGATCCGGTTACGCATATTCCTCTGGATGGCATTCCGTTTCATCCCTACTACACCGTGAAGGATATTGTCGGGGTGGTGGTGTTTCTGATGGTATTTTCGGCTATTTTGTTCTTTACCCCTGAGATGGGTGGCTGGTTCCTTGAACCTAACAACTTTATCCCGGCCAATCCGCTGAAAACGCCACCTGAAATCGTGCCGCTGTGGTACTTCACCCCGTTCTATGCCATTTTGCGTGCAGTACCCAGCAAGTTTGGTGGTGTGATTGCCATGGGTGCATCGGTTGTCATCATGGCATTCCTGCCATGGCTGGATCGTGCCAAAGTCAAATCAATTCGCTACCGTGGACCACTGTTCAAAATTGCACTGGTGCTGTTTGTCATTGCCTTCTTTGGACTGGGATTTTTGGGAACCAAGACCCCTACCCCTGAACGTACGCTGTTTGCCCGTTTGTTTATGATGATTTACTTCGGCTTCTTCTTGTTGATGCCTGTGTATACCTCCATTGACAAAACCAAACCCGTGCCAGAAAGGATTCCGGAATAATGAAAAAGTTAATCGCTGCTTTACTGTTCCTTCCTCTGACAGCTATTGCTTCAGAAGATGTGTATCTGGACCATGCGCCGGTGAATCTGAGTAACTATGCGTCGATTCAGCGTGGAGCCAGGCTGTTTACCAACTACTGCTTGAGTTGTCACAGTGCCGACTACATGCGGTACAACCGCTTGGAAGATGTTGGTTTGACGCCGGAGCAGATCACAAGCAACTTTATTTTTGACCCCAACAAAAAAGTTGGTGATACGATGACCATCGCCATGCGTCCCGATGACGCCAAAGCATGGTTTGGTGCTTCACCCCCTGATTTGACGGTTGAAGCCCGTGCCCGCACACCTGACTGGATTTACACCTATTTGCGCAGCTTCTACGTCGATAGTTCCCGTCCAACGGGTTGGAACAACACGGTGTTTGATAAGGTTGGTATGCCTAACGTCTTGTGGAGTTTGCAAGGCAAGCAAGCGTTAAAGAAACCCGGCGAGAATGGTTCCAAGCCAGAGTTTGAAATGGCGGAAGCCGGCAAGATGTCTGCCGACCAATACGACGCTGCTGTAGGTGACTTGGTGAATTACTTGACGTTTATGTCGGAGCCTACCAAGATGAAGCGTATGGAAGTTGGCGTATACGTGCTGGCTTTCTTGGGGTTGTTCTTCGTGCTGGCCTATTTCCTGAAGAAAGAATTCTGGAAAGACATTCACTAAAACCGGATGTGGGGATCAGCCAAACCAGGCTGCGGACTTGACCGCAGCCGGTTCAACCTGTCACAATTCTGATTTTGCAGTATTTTGGCCGACGGAGAATAACCCGTCGGCACTTTCATTTCAGGTGCACACCATGATGACCTTGTATTCGGGCAACAGTTGCCCATACAGCCAGCGCTGCAGAATTGTCCTTTATGAAAAGGGCATGGATTTTGAAATTATTGATGTTGATTTGCACAACAAACCAGAAGACCTGGCGCTAATGAATCCCTACAATCGCGTTCCGGTGCTGGTTGAACGTGATCTGGTGTTGTATGAGGCAAATATCATCAATGAATATATCGATGAGCGATTTCCGCATCCACAGTTGATGCCGCCTGATCCGGTCATGCGCGCACGTGCGCGTTTGTTTTTGTTTACGTTTGAACAAGATTTGTTTAGTCATGTCAGTCAGATCGAACACGGAGCAAAATCCGGTGCGGAAAAAGCGCGTGCGGCGATTCGCGATAATTTGACGCAAATTGCGCCTATTTTCACAAAGCAAAAATTCATGTTGAATGATGAGTTTTCCATGCTGGATGTAGCGATTGCGCCGCTGTTGTGGCGTCTCGACCATTACGAGATTCAATTGCCACGTCAGGCAGCGGGTTTGTTGAAATATGCCGAGCGTTTGTTTAGCCGCCCGGCTTTTATCGAGGCATTGACGCCCAACGAAAAAGCGATGCGCAAATAACAGGAGCAGCATCCATGCAGAATGAACATCCCGTACCTACCAAGCCGTATTTGCTGCGCGCCATATACGAGTGGTGCATGGATCAGGGTTATACCCCTTATTTGGTGGTAAAGGCGGTACGCGGTGCTCGCCTGCCGATGGAGTTTGTTCGCGATGGTGAAATTGTTCTCAATATTTCACCAACTGCAACCAACCAATTGAAAATGGACAATCAGTGGATACGATTTTCAGGTCGTTTTGGCGGCGTTGCACGTCAGGTCGACGTGCCGGTTGAAGCGGTGGCGGGTTTATTTGCGCGCGAAAATGGTGAGGGCTTGAGTTTTGTGGTTGAGGTGGCGCTGTCGTCCTCCGAAAACGCGACTGATGCCGATGATGCGTCTGAACCACCCGTTGAACCACCAGAGCCGCCTGCGGGCGGCGGTGGTAAACGGCGTTTCCAGGTTGTGAAGTGATCGGTGTGGTAATGCTGTCAGCAGCAGGAACTCACCGCCGCGCTACAGGGGCGGCTCAATCTCGCGCCTGAGCGCAGTAGAAAGCCCCTTGTCCAATCAGGGCAGGATGGAGTCAACGGTGTTCTCAGGTCGTCTGTAAACTGCGTGGCAGCGCAAACGTTACGTTTTCTTCGATGCCATTTAATTCGTGTACCTCGCTTGCACCTAACGCTTGCAGACGTTGAATCACTGCCTGAACCAGCACTTCGGGTGCGGATGCACCCGCTGTAACACCGATACGCTGTTTGTTGTGCAGCCATTCTGCCTTGATTTGGTCGGCATTGTCGACCATCCACGCCGCTAATCCTTGATGGGTGGCGACTTCCCGCAATCGGTTCGAGTTACTGCTGTTGGGTGAGCCTACCACAATCACGGCATCACATTGGGTTGATAACACTTTAACCGCATCTTGGCGATTTTGCGTGGCATAGCAAATATCATCTTTCTTGGGGCCGACAATGGCGGGAAATTTGCGCTTTAGCGCGTCAATTACCTGGCTGGCGTCATCCACTGACAGGGTGGTTTGGGTGACGTAGGCCAGTTGCAGTGGGTTGCTGACTTGCAGGCTATCGACATCACTTGGGGTTTCAACCAGATACATGCCGCCATCGGCTTGGCCCATGGTACCTTCTACCTCGGGGTGACCTTTGTGCCCGATCATAACGATTTCCATGCCCCTGGCTCGCATTCTGGAGACTTCGAGATGAACCTTGGTAACCAGAGGGCAGGTGGCATCGAAAATGGTCAGTCCACGGGCTTCTGCCTCAATGCGCACGGATTGCGGCACGCCATGGGCACTAAACACCAGGGTGCTGCCAGTGGGTACGTCGACCAGATCTTCGATAAAAATAGCGCCTTTGGTTTTGAGATCATTCACGACAAATGTGTTGTGCACCACTTCATGCCGGACATAGATAGGGGCGCCGAAACGGGCGAGTGCTTGCTCGACGATCGCGATAGCCCGGTCTACGCCTGCGCAGAAGCCGCGAGGATTGGCTAACATGATGGTGGTGCTCATTGAGAATCTCCAGGGCGGGGACGTTGGAAAGCGTCAAGCAGGAGTAATCCTGCACCAAGGTCAATTGCAGAATCGGCTATATTGAAAGCCGGCCAGGAAAAGTGACCGGCATGCAGCCAGATAAAATCGACAACATAACCCAAGGTGACGCGGTCAAGCAGGTTGCCGAGTGCACCCCCTAAAATGCATCCCAGTCCAAGTTTGTAGATCAATCTGCCGTTGTTTTTCTGGAGCAGCCACAGGATTACCACGCTGGCGATCAGGGCAATGGCCATGAAAAAACCGCGTTGCCAACCCGGTTGATTGGCCAGCAGGCTGAAGGCTGCGCCGGTGTTGCGCGCATAAACCAGCGAAAACCACGCGGTGATGACTTTTTCATCGCCGTAAGCAAATTGCTGCTGAATCATCAGCTTGCTGAGTTGATCCAGCACCAGCACCAGCATGGCCAGCATTAGGGCAAGTCGACGTTCAGACATGATGACGGGTTTCTCCGCTACCAAACAGATTGCTGTAACAACGCCCGCACAGACCTGGGTGGTCGGCGTGTTGGCCGACATCGGCCCGATAGTGCCAGCAGCGTTCACATTTATCATGAGCGCTGGCTATCGCATGGATGTGAGTGGTGTCGTCGTGTGTTGCCGTCAAGGTTGCTGTCGAGGTGATGAAAGCAAACCGTAGATCAGCTTCAAGTGCCTGTAGTGCGGCAAAATCGGCCGGATTGGCTTCGATGGTGAGTTCGGCTTGCAAGGACGAGCCAATACTGCCTTCGCTGCGTAAGGTTTCCAAGTCTTTACGGACATCGCCAAGCACACGGCGAATGATAGCCCATCGATCCGTCAGTTCACTGGCGTCTGCTGGTTGCGGAATGGTGTGCCAAACGTGCATGAATACGCTATCACTGTCATCGCCGGATAACAGTTGCCAGACTTCTTCACCCGTGAAGCTGAGAATCGGTGACATCAAGCGGGTGATGGCGTGGACAATGTGATACAGCGCATTTTGTGCGGAACGGCGCGCAATGGCGTTGGGTGCGGTGGTGTACAACCGGTCTTTCAGGATGTCCAGGTAGAAGCTGCCCAAGTCTTCTGAGCAAAAACGGTGCAACCCTTGAACAATGGGATGAAACTCATAGTTGTCGTAGTGTTGACAGACAGTTTGCTGGAAATCACCCAGCATGACCATGGCATAGCGGTCGATTTCCAGCCATTCGTCAATGGGTAGTTGGTTGTCAACCGGGTGAAAATCGGCGATGTTGGCCAGCAAAAAGCGCAGGGTGTTGCGGATACGACGGTAACTGTCGGTTACACGGTCCAAAATGTTTTTGGACAATGACATTTCGCCGGCGTAATCGGTCGATGCCACCCATAAACGTAGCATATCTGCACCCAAACGGTTGCAAATGTCTTGCGGTTCGATGCCGTTGCCCTTCGATTTGGACATTTTGTGGCCGTTTTCATCAACCGTAAATCCATGCGTCAACAGGGCTTTGTATGGTGCACGGTCGTTTATGGCGCAACTGGTGAGCATGCTGGATTGAAACCAGCCACGGTGCTGGTCAGAGCCTTCCAGATACAAGTCAGCCGGCCAGGCCAGTTCAGAACGTTGGCGTAGCACAGCAGCATGGGTGGTGCCGGAATCGAACCAGACATCCAGTGTATCGGTCACTTTGCGCCACTCGCCGGCCTCGCTTCCCAGCAATTCGCTGGCATCCAGTGAGAACCATGCCTCAATACCGGATTTTTCAACGCGGAGCGCTACTTCTTCAATCAACTCGGCCGAACGTGGATGCAATTCGCCGCTAACGCGGTGGACAAACAATGCCATCGGAACGCCCCAGTTGCGTTGACGCGATACGCACCAGTCGGGTCGATTTTGAATCATGGCGGTTAAACGCGGTTGTCCCCATGCCGGATAAAACGACGTGTTTTGTATGGCTTGCATGGCGAGTTCGCGCAGGGTGTGGCCGGTGATGCCCGGACGATCCATGCCGATAAACCATTGTGGGGTGGCGCGGAAAATAATCGGCGCTTTGTGTCGCCAGCAATGTGGATAGCTATGGCGCAATTTGGCGTGGGCCAGCAGCGCATCGACGCGGGTTAATGTGTCCAGAATCGTGGTGTTGGCGGTCCAGACATCCTGACCGCCCACCATGGGGATGTGGGCAAAAAATTTGCCGTCATCACCCACCGGATTATCCACCGGAAGTTGGTAGTGTGAACCGACCTGCCAGTCTTCCACCCCATGCGCCGGGGCGGTGTGAACCAAACCGGTGCCAGAGTCGGCGGTGACATGTTCGCCACAAATGATGGGCACTTGCCGATCGAGGAACGGGTGTTGTAGCAGCGTATGTTCTAACTGGCGACCATGGGTTTGGCCAATCACTTCAACGGATTCAAAGCCATAGCGTTGAATGGCGGCTTCTGCCAAATCGCGCGCCAAAATCAGGACGCCGCGCGGCGTTAAAATCAGGTCGTAGATAAAATCAGGGTGTACGCTGACGGCTTGATTGGCGGGAAGCGTCCATGGTGTGGTGGTCCAGATGACAGCGTAAACCGGTTCTGGAATATCGGGCAGGCCGAGCTTGGCGAACAGGTCAGACGGGTTTGCTATTTTGAATGCGACATCAATGGCGGGGGAGGTTTTGTCTTCATATTCCACTTCGGCTTNNGCGAGTGCCGAGCCGCATTCGATGCACCAGTGGACCGGTTTGGCGCCGGCATACAAATAACCGTGCTGCAGAATATGACCCAAGGCGCGGATTATGTGCGCTTCGGTGGCGAAGTCCATGGTGCGGTATGGATTTTCCCAATCGCCCAAAATACCCAAACGAATGAAGTCGGTGCGTTGGCGTTCGATTTGCTGATTGGCGTATTCTCGACACAGTTCGCGAAAGCGGGCAGGGGGAATTTGTTTGCCGTGCTGCTTTTCTACCTGCAACTCAATTGGCAAACCGTGACAATCCCAGCCGGGGACATACGGGGCATCGAAGCCTGCCAGCGTGCGCGACTTGATAATGATGTCTTTCAGGATTTTGTTGACGGCGTGGCCAAGATGAATCGCTCCGTTGGCGTAAGGCGGACCATCGTGCAAAATGAATTTGGGTCGGCCTTTGCAGGCTGCGCGAATGTGACGGTAGCGTTGGCTGGTTTGCCAATGCGTGACTTGTGCAGGTTCACGTTTGGCCAGATCACCACGCATGGGGAAAGGGGTGTCAGGCAAGTTGAGCGTTGATTTGTAATCAGCCATGGGTGAGTCCGGTTGTGAAGCGATGGAAAAATTGGCGGGCGTGTTCGATGTCGATACCGATTTGTTGGCGTAGTGCCTCAAGGTCGGCAAATTTTTGTTCATCACGCAATTTAAGCATAAATTCGACTTGTATGATCGCGCCATACAAGTGGCCATGGTAGTCTAATACGTGGGTTTCCAGACGGGGTTGCAGGCCGCTTTGCAGGGTGGGACGCATGCCCACATTGGCGACCCCGGGTAACGGATGGGGTTCCAACCCATGGATTTGTACCGCAAATACACCGGATAGGGGTAGTTTACGGCGATTCAAATTGAGATTGGCGGTTGGAAATCCCAATTGACGACCTCGTTTGTCGCCATGCACGATGTGTCCGCTGATGCTGAACGGGCGACCAGCCAACAGGCGAGCGCGTTGCAGATCGCCTTGGCGCAGGGCATCGCGCAGCGCTGTGCTGGAAATACGTTCGCCGTCGGCCAGAATGCTGTTCATGGCCATCACATCATAGTGATATTGCTGCCCCAGTTGTTGCAACAGGGCGAAATCACCGCTTCGTTTGTGGCCAAACCGGAAATCATCGCCGATCAGCAAATGGCGCATGTGCAGTCCCTGCACCAGTAGCCGGCTGACAAAGACTTCTGCCGGCATGTTGGCAAGGGTTTGGTTAAACGTGCAAATATGGACGTGATCGATGCCGCAATCGCGCATGACGGTCAGTTTGTCGCGCAGGCTGGACAAGCGGGCAGGAATGTCATCGCCACCAAACCATTCACGTGGGTGTGGTTCGAACGTCACAGCAACTGCACGCAGTTGGTTGGCGTGCGCGTGCTGCACCAGTCGAATCAGCATGGCTTGATGTCCTGAATGGACACCGTCAAAATTACCTGCGGTGATGGCAGAAGGTGAATTCAGTAAAGGATGAAGGCCGTGGGTGATGCGCATAACTTGTGTTTGAAGGTGATATGGTGTGATTTTAGCGCAATTGGCGCAGCTACGGCTGAACAGAGTACAATTGTCACAAAAAATTGGCACGATGCATCTCCGTTCGAACTTTTTTAGCTTGGAGTAGCGCGAGGATGGGAAACAACCCGTTGACTGAAGATCAACAACGCAGTGCAGTCGCCAGTAAATCCACATGGATTAGCGCAGCGGTCAATTTGTCGTTGAGTCTGTTGCAGATTTTGGTTGGTCTTGTGGCGCGTTCGCAAGGACTGGTTGCCGATGGTATTCACTCGCTATCGGATTTGGTGGCGGATTTTGTGGTGTTGCTGGCGACGCGCGAAAGTCGAAAGGAAGCAGACCAAGAGCATCCGTACGGGCATCAGCGCTTTGAAACGGCGGCTTCGCTGGCGTTGGGTTTGCTTTTGCTCGGAGTGGGCGTGGCCATGATGTCGACTGCGTTGCACCGTTTGATAGACCCGGCTAATATTCCTCGCGTTAGTTTGCCGGCATTGTGGGTGGCGCTGGTGGCGCTGGTGGCCAAAGAAAGTTTGTTTCGTTACATGCTCTCGATTGCCAAAAAGGTAAAATCCAGCATGTTGGTGGCCAACGCTTGGCATGCACGTTCGGATGCGTTGTCTTCACTGGTGGTCGGCTGCGGGATTGTGGGTAACTTGCTCGGCTATCGGGTATTGGATCCGGTGGCAGCGTTGATTGTGGCTGTGATGATCGGCCATATGGGCTGGAAATTTGCCTGGGATGCCTTGCAAGATTTAATGGACAGAGCGGCAGATGATGATGAAGTGAAAGCCATTCGGGACACCATCGCCAACACACCGGGTGTGCGCGGTGTACATGATCTGCGCACCCGCAAGATGGGCGATATGATCGTGGTGGATGCGCACATTGAAGTGGATGCCAATATCACGGTGGAAGCCGGACATGATATTGCTGTGGCAGCGCGGGAGCGCGTGTTTGAACACCATCGGGTGCTGGACTTGCTGACGCATATTGATCCTTGGCACCGGCCCGATCGCGATCATACACAACACCCGCATTTGACAGGCTCGAATGCATTGGATTGATTGGCGATTTGGGTATTAACCCGATCTGTTTTACTGATTTCTGAAGATAAGGCGAACGAACGATGAATGAAATGAAGATATCATGGGCACGTAACGGATGGTTGCTGGGAATAGGGCTGCTGTTGACGGCGTGTTCTACGAACATGGTCGATGTAAAACCCGGTTCCGACAAGGTTGTGGTGGCGCGACCGGATAACGTGACATTCTGTAAACAGATTGGCACCGCCAATGTGAGTGTGGTGGCCGAGGTTGGCATTTTCAGTCGCAGTGTGGATGCGATCAATGCTGATTTGAAACAGTTGGGACGCAATGCAGCGGTTGATCAAGGTGGCGACACGATTGTCGGACAGGAAACCAGTCGAATCGGCGAAAAAACCTGGTTGATTTATCGTTGCCGTGGGGCGCAGCCATAACCGGTCAGCAGGTGAAGAAGGCGCCGGCACGCGAACAGGTGAAGTTGGCAAGCTGCCCGGTTGCTGAGGAACCACTGGACCAAACGGTGTTCTAACAGCGTGTACGTTATTCATGAGGTGATGTAATGGACTATCAGATTGCCCAACAACAAGGTATGCAATTGCAACAGCAATATCAAACCATTATGCAGCAAATGGAGGCATTGTCGGCGCGGGTGCAGGCCACCGCGCGTGATGAAATGACCGGGCGCGAAACCGCATTGGCGGTTCGTACTACTGCGATGAACATTCAGGCACAGCAGCAGCTCATGATGCAGATGATGCAGCAAATGGGAAATTATATCCAAACCCTGGAGCAACAATTGCGGTCAACCCCGCAATATGCCGCACAACCGCAACAGGGGTGGGGAAGTGGCATGGGTGGTGGAAGCTTTTGGGGAAATATGGCCAATGGTATGGCCATGGGCGCAGGGTTTGGTATTGCAGAAGACGTGGTTAACGATATTTTCAATAGTTTTTGAGCTTCCTTAACCGACGTTTGTCTTGTTTTCCAGCCGATATTGAATGGCTTTGGCGGCAACTACGCCATCTGCCATGGCGGTGGCATAACAGGGATGCATTCGTCCGGTTATTTCGCCAATCGCGAATAAACCCGAGATATTGGTTTCGCAATGCAGGGGGTCGGTAACAATGGTTCCATCTGCCGCCCTGTGCAGGGTGTCGCCTTCTATTATAAATGTCAGGTTGGGCTCCCAACCATACATGACGACAATGCGGTCAAATTGCTCGTTGTTTACCTGACAACGGTCTGCATCCACGGTATAGGGCCCAATTTGGCACATTGCCGGTGCGACCTGCTGTTGAAATTGTTGTCGCGCGGAGAGTGACCGGGCAAACAATTTAACGACGTCGGCGTGCTGGCGCTGGATAAACAGTAAATTTTCGAAGGCGTTATCGCCACCACCCAGCACGGCCACGCGCAGGTTGTGCCAAGTATGACGGTAAATGTGCTCGCCGGGACCAATCAGAATGTGCGGGTTGCCGGACAAGCCGCCATGGCGTGGCGAGACCCCGGTTGCAATTACCACATAAGGCGCACTGAGCGTTGTAGCCCCATCTGGGGTATCGAGATCAACCGTAAAGCCCGAATGATGGCAGCGGATACGGGTCGCCCGATGATTTAGCCTTAACGCAACCTGATTCACCATCAGGCATGCTTGCATCTCGTGTGCGAGTTGTTCGCCGGAGATGGGGTGTGACGGCATGAGCAGTCCGTTGACCGGATAAGGGTTATTGCGCAGCAGGCCTCCGGCTTGTGCTGCGCTGTCGAGCAGACAAGGTGTGTGCCCGAGTTGTTTTAGCCATAAAGCGCACTGGGCACCCGCCGGGCCGCTGCCGATGACGATGGCATCAAAAAGGGTCTGTTGCATGATGTGAAAAACGTTTTGAAAATCGGGTTGCAAGCCGTATTGACCCACATGCGTTATCATACACGGATTCTTCGGATTGACGTGATTGGGTTGGTGCTTCCTTGAAAAAGCGCTGATGTCTAAGGTTCAACCCAATATCCGCGAGAATCCCCTCGCTTTAGCCATGGGGAGGTTTAGGTCGTGTGACAAGTAGCGCGATGGGATATCTATCCCGATCTTTTCATAAATTAACGCGCGCCCTCACTTGCCTTTTGTTCCATGCCTTTTGTTCCATATTAAAATTTTATTTAATTGGGCGTATG
>DDOT01000104.1:18372-18832 GCA_002341815.1 Thiobacillus sp. UBA2487
TATAGAATGGGTAAGGTAGTTCATGAACAGGCGGCGGGTGGCAATTAGCGAATTTAGTTTGGTGCCGTTGTTTGCCGGTCTGGATCGTCCGGCTTTACAAACCCTGGCAACCCATGCCAACGAAATGCATTTGGTGACTGGTCAGGTTTTGTTTCGTAAAGGCGATGATTGCCGACACTTTTTTTTGCTCAAATCGGGTCGCGTGCGTTTATATTTGTTGAATGAAGCCGGGCAAGAACACACCATTGAAATGTTTGAACGTGAACGGACGTTTGCTGAGGCCGTGATGTTTATGGGCGGNNAGCTATCCCGTATTTGCTGAGGCCATGGAACCCTCCCGTGTGCTGGCGTTTGACGCGGCATCGTTTCGCCAGTTATTGATGACGCACCCGACGTTGTCTTTGGCGATGTTGGCTTCACTCAGTCGGCAACTTCATACGTTGGTCAGCGATATTGATCG
>DDOT01000104.1:18942-19163 GCA_002341815.1 Thiobacillus sp. UBA2487
CCGGAAACCTTGTCTCGTCTGCTGGCGAGATTTAGTCAACACGGTATGATCGATGTGGCCGGTAATGAAGTAACACTTCTGGATAGGCGGCAACTGATGCTGGTTGAATGATGAGATTACCGGCTGGTCAAGAAAGGTCTGTACAAAACCTAGCCCGATCATTTCATGAATTAACGCGCGCCCTCACTGGTCTTTTGATCCATATTGAAATTTTATTCAAT
>DDOT01000147.1 GCA_002341815.1 Thiobacillus sp. UBA2487
CCCCGAATTAGCAAGATTCCCTCTGCGCTCTGTCACAGTATCGTAAAAATTGCTATCATGCTGGCATTCAGTATTTAATCGATTTTCAGCCATGTCGCACGCCGATACCTCGCTTGTCGAGCAGTTGTCTACCAATAGCCTGCCGTATGCTGACCCATTGGCCAAGCTGGATTGGTCTGCTCTCGACATGAACAAACCTTGGTTACCGGAAGGGGCAATTTCGCTCACCGGATTGCCGGAATTCAATAACTTACCCGAAGCAGTGCGTATTCGTTTATCGCAGTTTGAGTTCACCGGCTTTATTCATGCCGGGATTTGGCTCGAAGGCATCTTTATTGAACGCCTGGCGCGTAACCAACGCAATACCATTTCGTCGCAAGAATTGACGTATTATCTGCATGAAATTCGTGAAGAAGCTGGTCACAGTCTGATGTTTCTCAAGCTGATGGAAACCAGCGGCATTCATTTGCCCGGCGCTTGGCGCAACCGTCCGGTCATTACTGATTTTTTAGGACGACACACCCCGCTCCATAGCACCTTGTTTTGGTTGGCCGTGACCATCGGTGAAGAAATTCCCGATCGGTTGAACCGGTTTATCCGTTCGCATGGTGGTAGCGCGATCGACGGGGTGATTCATCAAATGTGTACCTTACACATTATCGATGAGGCACGGCATATCGCTCATGCACGCGGCGCACTTGAAGCCAGTTTGCGCGATATCGGCACGACCAAACGCCGTTTGCTGACCCCATTGCTGGATTTGATGATTCGGCAATTCACCCGTACCTTTTATTTACCATCGGGCGATGTGTACGAAATGGCGGGTTTGGCCCCGGGTAAAAAGTGGCGCGAAATGGCCCGACACAACCCGGCGCGCCAAGCCTTTGTTTTAAAATGCCTGAACCCCACGCTCAACATGCTGCGCGAGCATGGATTTGCGGTGGCTGACCCAACCTTATAATCAACCAACCTGCTCAATCTACCGCTTGAATTAAAACAAAACCAACCAGTTGCCTGCTTGTTTGAATTTGCTTGAAAACAACGCTGACAGAATCCGGGTTAAATGGCAGGATCGCCACGCTCGCCGGTTCTGATCCGCACGATCTGTTCGACCTCCGTGATAAAAATTTTGCCATCACCAATTTTCCCGGTACGTGCTGCTTTCAAAATGGCTTCTTCAATTTCTTCAACCATATTGTCGTGTACCACCAGCTCAATCTTGATTTTTGGTAGAAAATCAACGGTATATTCTGCACCACGGTAGAGTTCCGTGTGGCCTTTTTGCCGCCCGAAGCCTTTCACTTCAGTCACGGTCATGCCATGCACCCCAATGTCTGACAAGGCGGCGCGCACTTCTTCCAACTTGAACGGTTTAATGATTGCATCAATTTTTTTCATGGATTTTCCTGATCATGGAACAAATCGCTGGGTGATGGGATAACGCCGGTCTTTGCCGAAGGCACGGGCTGTAATCCTGGGTCCCGGTGCAGCTTGGCGTCGTTTGTATTCGCTTCGGTTGATCATGCCAATAACCCGACTGACTTCTTCAGGGTCGTGTCCGGCAGCAATCATGTCTTGTCGACTTTGGTCCAACTCAACATAGCGGTAAATTATATCGTCCAACACATCATACGCCGGCAAGCTGTCCTGGTCACATTGATCCGGGCGTAATTCGGCCGATGGCGGCCGCTTGATGATACGTTGCGGAATGGCTGGAGAAATTGCATTGCGATAATGGCTTAATCGGTATACCCACGTTTTTGAAACATCACGCAGCAGTGAAAACCCGCCCGCCATATCGCCATACAGCGTTGAATAACCGACTGCCATCTCGGATTTGTTACCGGTGGTGACCACCAGATCGCCAAATTTATTGGATAACGCCATAAGCAGGTTACCACGAATACGCGCTTGCAGATTTTCTTCGGTCAGGTCTTCTGCTCGACCGGCAAACACATCCGCCAACTCACGACGATAGGTGTCATACAGATGACCAATCGGCAACTCGGTATAGCGTACACCCAAGCCCAGCGCCATGGCGCGCGCATCTTCCACACTGATGCCAGCCGTATAACCGGATGGCATCATCACGGCATGTACCCGATCGGCCCCCAATGCGTCCACAGCAACCGCCAAGGTAACCGCAGAATCGATACCACCGGACAACCCCAACAATACGCCGGGGAACCGGTTTTTATCAACATAATCCGCCAAGCCTAACACCAAGGCTTGCCAGATACTCGCCTCTTCTGAAGGCAAGGCCACCAAACGACTGTCGCAGGGCTCACTGCCCGAGAAATCAACCGGTTGCACACCCGTTTCAAATGCCGCAAATTGCTGGATGAGCTGCCCGGCCGAATTCATGACAAACGATGCACCATCGAACACCAGTTCATCCTGCCCACCTACCGTATTGCAATACACGACGCTAAAGCCGTTTTCTGCAATGCGATCGCGTACCACGTCATAGCGTTCATCTTGCTTGTTTAAATGAAACGGCGAGGCATTCAACACCAGCAGAACCTCCGCACCCGCGCGTTTAGCTNNGCTCGCGTTTAGCTGCCCGTGCGGCCTCAGGATGCCAGACGTCGGCACAAATATTTACCCCAAAGCGAATGTCTTGCAAAGTGAATACACATGCCTCATCGCCAGGGGTGAAATAGCGCTGTTCGTCGAACACCGTGTGATTCGGCAAATCGAATTTTCGGTATACCGCTTGTACCTGACCATCACGGATGACGCTGGCCGCATTGTATAAATGCTTGCCTTGTTGCAGCGGATGACCGACGACCAACGTAATGCCTTGCGTAGCGGATTGCAAAATCGCCAATTCCGCATCAACTTGGTGCATGAAATCCTTACGCAACAATAAATCTTCCGGCAAATAACCGGATAACGCCAGCTCGGGGGTCAATAGCAGTTGCGCGCCTTGCGCGCGCGCTTGCTCAATCGCCTCGGCAATCAACTCCCGGTTGCCGGCCAGATCGCCGACCCGTGGGTTAATTTGCGCCAATGCGATGCGAATCACGACATGGCCTTTATCAGCGCATCGGCCATATCCGCTGGCGATTCGGCCACCACCACCCCTGCATCGCGCAGCGCCTGCATTTTGGCTTGTGCGGTGCCGCTGCCTCCGGCAATAATGGCGCCTGCATGCCCCATGCGTTTGCCCGGCGGCGCACTTTGTCCGGCAATATAGGCCGCCACCGGTTTGGTGACATGCTTGCGAATATAATCTGCCGCTTCTTCTTCGCTGCCACCACCAATCTCCCCCACCATAATAATGGCTTTGGTTTGCGGATCGGCTTCGAACATCATCAAACAGTCGACAAAATCAAGCCCTTTGACCGGATCGCCACCAATACCAACACAAGTGCTTTGCCCTAGACCGGCGCGCGTGGTTTGATGCACGGCTTCATAGGTCAACGTGCCGGATCGGGACACAATGCCCACACCACCCACTTGATGAATGAATCCCGGCATGATGCCGATCTTGCATTGCCCCGGCGTAATAATGCCCGGACAATTTGGTCCGATCAAGCGAGTGCGATTGGCTGCCAGCGCAGCTTTGACATTCACCATATCCCGCACGGGAATACCCTCGGTAATGCACACCACCAATTCAATGCCCGCATCAGCGGCTTCCATGATTGAATCAGCGGCATATGCCGCCGGCACATAAATCACACTGGCAGTTGCGCCGGTCATCCCAACCGCTTCCCGCATGGTATTAAATACCGGCAAACCCAAATGAGAAAGTCCGCCCTTACCCGGTGTTACACCGCCCACCATGCGCGTTCCATAGGCCATTGCCTGTTCCGAATGAAACGTGCCTTGTTTGCCGGTAAAACCCTGACATAGCACCCGGGTGTTTGAATCAATCAAAATGCTCATGCTGTTTCTCCACGCGCTGCCTGCACAGCCTTACGCGCAGCGTCTGTTAAATCATCCGCCGTCATGATGGACAAACCACTGGCAGACAACAATGCCTTGCCGGCATCGACATTGGTGCCCTCCAATCGAACCACCACCGGCACTTGAATGCCCGATTCGCGCACAGCTGCGATAATGCCTTCTGCAATGATGTCACAACGCATGATGCCGCCAAAAATATTCACCAATACGGCTTTGACACGTTCATCGGCCAAAATGATGGCAAATGCTTTGGCCACCGTTGCTGCCGTAGCACCCCCGCCGACGTCCAGAAAATTGGCGGGTGCACCACCGTGCAAACGAATCAAATCCATGGTTGCCATGGCAAGCCCCGCCCCATTGACCATACAGCCAATTTCGCCATCAAGCGCGATATAATTCAGTCCGGCCGCTTGTGCCTGCACCTCTTTGGCATCGATCTGGCTGTCATCACGCAAATCGGCCAAATGGGCTTGGCGCGCCAATGCGTTATCATCCAGCACCATTTTACAATCCAACACCACCAACCGATTGTCTTCAGTACGAATCAACGGATTAATTTCCAACAGACCCAGGTCGGATGTTATGTAAATTTTGTAGAGTTCCAGCAACATGCGCCCGAAGTCGGCATGCAAAGCCAGTGGCAAGCCCAAATCAAATGCCATGGCGCGACACTGAAACGCCTGCAAACCCAACACGGGGTCACACACCTCACGCAAAATACTGTCCGGATGCTCATGGCCAACCGATTCAATATCCATGCCGCCGGCTTTTGACGCCACCAGTACCACACGGCCAATGGCACGATCCAGCAGAAAACTTACATAAAATTCCTCGGCGATCGGCAACGCTTCTTCAACCAGCAAACGCTCGACCATCTGTCCGTCGGGTGCATTTTGATAGGTAACCAAACGATTACCCAACAAGGCTTGTGCGGTTTCTCGCAGCGCTTCCAGCGAGGCCACCCGTTTTACACCACCGGCCTTGCCTCGACCACCAGCGTGCACCTGCGCTTTAACCACCCAGGTATCGCCACCCAAATAACCCGTCGCCGCCAATTCGGCATGCATGGCGGCTTCCACCACCACGCCGCGTGGCGTATTCAAGCCATGTTCACGCAAAATCTGCTTGGCCTGATATTCATGTAAATTCATCGCGATATCATTCTGTGAAAAAATCAGGGAAGCAAAATCGTAAACAATGCGCCACTTCCCGACGACACATTGCCCAATGTCATTCGACCCGCCACGCCATGATTGACATGTGCAGCCGCAATCTTGCCGGCAAAATACAAGCCAAGACCGGTTCCATCCTGCGACACCGGCAAACGCCGATACCCCGCTTGCTGCAACACACCAACCGGGTAGCCGTCGCCATCATCTGCCACCGAAAACGCCAGCAAGCCATCTTGAACTTGCACACCAAGAGAAATCCGATGTCTGGCGTGTCGCACGGCATTATGCAAGGCATTCATCATAACCATTTCAATCAGTGCCCGATCAAAATACCAATAATCAGGCGATTGATCATCCAGCATGACAATTTCCAGACCATCGCCAACCCACGCTTTAGCATTTTCGCGCAATTCCAGTAAAAAATCTGCCGGATTATGCGCTTCAATGGTTGGCAACAGCGTGCCATCTTCCACCTCATACATCAACAACATTTGCACCATCCGGTCATTCACCTGCTGACACAAGAAACGCGCTTCGCGCACCCCCGGATCGACACAGGTTAACGCATCCAACCGCAACATCAACTGTCCCATCAAATTTTTGACATCGTGCAGATTAGCCGCCAGCGCAATAGACAGCGGCATATCTGTACCAGCAGCAGTTTCCATTAGAGGTGTACCCCATATTTCAAACCGGTTTCTTTCAACAGGTCTTTGATCTTCTTGAATTTTGCAAGATGTCCATGCGCGGCTTGATGCGTGTCGATCAATCGTTTGGCCTCATGCATATGCTCATCGTGCCAGCCATTGCGCTCACTTTCAACAATCATGGCTNNTTCAATGCCAACTGAATGTTTTGCGGCATACGGCGGGTCGCTTCAAGCAACAAATCAATTGCACCGGCCAGATCACCTTGACGCGCTTTGATCACCCCCTCGTTATTCAACTTGACAACCGACAATACGCTATCATCAATCAACGCCTTGCTTTCATGACCACGACCAACGGCTTCCAACATTTGGCGCACAGACTGCTGCACTTGTTGATCATCATAAAAATTACTGACCATATCCCGCACCAACCCGCGCGCCACGTCGTCTTGTCCGTTCAAGAAAGCCGCTTTTGCCAAATCAATGGCTAGCGGATCAGACAACATCAATCCGGCTTCCTGTCGTGCCTTAAGCGCCCGCGCCAAGGCTTGTTGCGCAGCCTCATGATTAGCAGCAGATTGATGAATCAACGCCTCCATGGTTGAGGCCGCCAGTTCAATTTCTGGCGAGCTACCAAACGCATCACGCACAGCACCGATGGTTTTAACCGCTTTATCAAAATGCTTTTGTTCCATCTGCACACGACTCAGATTAACAAAATCTTTATGATTGCGCATCAACGAATACTTACCGTCGCCAACCACTTTTTCGAACGCCTTGCCTGCCGCTTCCAGATCCTGATTGCGATAGGCCACTTCACCTAATGCCGTTTGCCTGATCAGATTGCCCGGCGAATGCCGCACGGCTGCTTGCAAGGTTTGTTGGGCATCTTCATCCATGCCCGCATCGGTTTGTGTCTGTGCCAATTCATCGTATGCGGTTAAAAACTCCGGTTGTTCTTGAATCGCCTCTTTCAACGCCACCATGGCATTATCCAGTTGGCCGGCATTGCGCATGGCGCGCGCCAATCCCAGTCGTGCCCACGGAATTGCACGCATTGACAAAACCTGTTCATACAAGACACGCGCTTCTGCCTCGCGCCCCATCTCCAGCAACAGCTCACCCTTGAGCCGCAATACATCAATAACGTAACGTGTTTTTTGAGTCAACAACCTGTCACACTCATCAATCGCATTACCCAGTTGATGAGCGCTCATCTGCGCATAAACCTCGGCAAAAGCCGCTTTTTTATCGAATACCCGNNCCCGTTCCAGACGCACCCGCATGGTTTCTGCGGTGAATGGTTTTAGCAAATAATCATCCGGCGCCATTTCTGCACACAGCACTACTTTTTCATACGCCCGTTCAGCCGTTACCATCAAAAACACCACCGCTGGAGAAATCAACCCCTCGCGTCGGACATATTCCAGTAATTGCTGACCATCGGTTCCTTCGCCCAAATTGTAATCGCAAACAATCATATCAAAGCTGCGACTGCGGATGCGATACAAGGCTTCACCGGCGGTATACGATGCTTCGCTGCGCGTAATCCCGAAATTACTCAACGTAATGCGTAACGATGAACACATCGCCTGACTGTCATCAACAATCAACACGCGCTTTTTACTAAAATCGATCATTAATACGGGCTCCGGCAACCTGGCCTGACGCTGTCAAACGGCCACTGGCGCTTTAATGGCAGGATGAGGGTCGTAAGCTTCCAGCGTAAAGTCTTCGTAGGCAAACGCAAACAAATCGTGCACATCGGGATTCAAACGCATGCGCGGTAGCGCGCGCGGTTCACGCGACAATTGCAAATCCACTTGTTGCAAATGATTGGCATAGATATGAGCATCACCCAAGGTGTGCACAAACTCGCCAACCTGCAAATCACATACTTGTGCAATCATCATGGTCAACAAGGCATAACTGGCAATATTAAACGGCACACCCAAAAAAATATCGGCACTGCGCTGGTACAACTGACAACTTAAACGCCCGTCTGCCACATAAAACTGAAACAAGGCATGGCAAGGCGCCAAGGCCATCTTGTCCAATTCTCCTACATTCCATGCTGACACCAACATCCGGCGCGAATCCGGTTGGCTGCGAATTTGCTGCAATATCTGGGTAATCTGGTCAATTTCCCGCCCATCTGCGGCCACCCAACTGCGCCACTGGCGCCCATACACCGGCCCCAGTTCACCGTTTGCATCCGCCCATTCATCCCAAATTGTCACGTTATGCTCATGCAGATAAGCCACATTGGTTTCCCCACGCAAAAACCACAGCAATTCGTGAATAATTGAACGCAGATGAACTTTTTTAGTGGTTAGCAAGGGAAAACCCTGCGCCAGATCAAACCGCATTTGCCAACCAAATACCGACAACGTCCCCGTACCGGTTCGATCTGTTTTTACCGTGCCATGCTCACGCACATAACGCACCAACTCAAGGTATTGCTGCATGTTACATCTGCCCTTCCGTAGGCCCAGTTTCATCGGCAACCAAAGGCTGCCAAACCCCGTTTATCAGTCCTTCCATTGGCTGATACCCGATTTTATACGCCATTTTCCGACTGTTTTGCACCCAGTACCCCAAGTATAGCCATGGCAATTGCAGGCGTGTTACCAAATCAATTTGCATCAGCACGTTATAAACCCCAAGACTGCGTTGCGGCAGATCGGGATCAAAAAACGTGTACACCGCTGACAAACCGTCGGCCACCGCATCCACAACGCTGACCATACGCAATTGTCCTTGCTCTCGAAACTCCAGCAACCAGGTTTCCACATGGCTTTCTACCATAAACGACGCATATTGCTGCGGATCATCGTGATCCATGCCACCGCCTGCATGACGCGCCAATTGATAACGCTGGTATAACTGAAAATGTTCTTCCTTAAAACACGGTGTCAACAAATGCAGGGTCAATGCTTGGTTACGTTTCAATACACGCCGTTGTGTGCGATTCGGTGAAAACCCATCAATTCCCACGCGCACCGGGACGCACGCCTGACAACCATCACNNCGGTCGATAGGCGTGTCCGCTGCTACGCCGAAACCCTTGCTGAATCAACTGACTGTAAATACCGGCATCAACCTTATGCGCTGGAATCGCCACCTGGGAACGTGCCAACCGATCAGGCAAATAACTGCAAGCATGCTCTGCCGATAAATAAAACTGCAACGTAACCGATTGTCTGAGCGCATCATT
Source organism: Thiobacillus sp. UBA2487 (assembly GCA_002341815.1). Classification (GTDB taxonomy): domain Bacteria; phylum Pseudomonadota; class Gammaproteobacteria; order Burkholderiales; family Sulfuriferulaceae; genus Sulfuriferula. The sequence goes on from DDOT01000147.1 coordinate 8,954, forward strand.
CATCATGTGTTCCCGTCTTGCAGGACAAGATCGCGTGGCCAGCAATCATCATGGACAACCAGTCCGTGCGCCAAACGCCGCAAAAATTCACTGCGCGCAATCTGGCGCGCACCAAATCGCGCCAAGTGGTCGGTATACATCTGACAATCGATCAATTCGCACCCTTTGTCGGCCAAGGCACGCACCAAATGCACAAACGCCACTTTAGAGGCATCGGCACACCGTGCAAACATGGATTCACCAAAAAATACCCGTCCCAGCACCACACCATACAAACCGCCCACCAACTGCCCGTCGCGCCAAGCTTCCATGCTGTGTGCATAACCCGCCGCATGCAATGCACCGTATGCCGCAACCATCTGGGGATCAATCCATGTTCCCGATTGCCCGGGTCTGGGCGCAGCACACGCCTGCATGACTTGTTCAAATGCACTATCTGCACGCAATTCGAAAGGCTGTTTTCGCATCACCCGCGCCAGCGAGTGCGGCACATGCAATTCATCGGGTAATAACACCATGCGCGGGTCCGGACTCCACCACAGCACGGGCTGCCCTTCGGAATACCAAGGAAAAATTCCCTGCCGATAAGCCGCCAGCAGCCAAGGGACATCCAACTGTCCACCTACGGCAAGCAAACCATCCGGGTCACGCAATGCCTGATCGGGCGATGGAAAATCTTCTGGTTGTTCTATCCATGACAACATACTGACTATTCTACAACAAACCCAATCCTGTGACGTACAAAAGCGCCAATTACCCTGCCCTATCGTATTACACAGCCCATCATGATGATCACACGAGCGCATGAAAAAGCCGAGTGAAACCAAATAAACAATCACGCATACCAATTTTTTTAATATGTAAGCACAACACCCCTTGACATCAGAAAATATTAAGATATATTTATCTTTAACACGGTCATTTCGTGAATTCGCGTGATGATCACGCAGGATTTTGTGACAGAGTGGCATTTTATGAAAG
>DDOT01000124.1:0-13538 GCA_002341815.1 Thiobacillus sp. UBA2487
CAGTACTGCATATTGGAAGTGAGTGCCGATTTGCGTGAACGGCAACGCCAACGGATCGCGGCGCAGTTGCCGCACCTGCTGCCGCGTGTTCAATGGCTGGACAGCTTGCCGGACCGATTGAGTGGTTGCATCATCGCCAATGAGTTGCTGGATGCGATGCCAGTGCATGTATTGCGTTGGCAGGGTGATGACATTCTTGAGCGTGGCGTTGTGTTGGAGTCGTCAGGGCAATTGGGTTGGCAGGACCGTCCGGTGCAGGACGATGCATTGCTGGAACAGGCGCAGGGATTGCCGGTTGATGGGGCGATGACCAGCGAGATCGGCTTGACAGCGCAAGCCTGGGTGCGTGAACTTGGCCGGCGCTTGCAGCATGGGGCGATGTTGTTGATTGATTACGGGTTTGGTGAACGCGAGTATTACCATCCGCAACGCAGTGAGGGCACCTTGATGTGTCATTACCGTCAGCACGCCCATGATAATCCGTTTTTTTTACCCGGTTTGCAAGACATTACCGCACACGTCGATTTTACGGCCATGGCCCTGGCGGGTCGTTCCGCCGGCTTGCAACTGTCCGGTTTTGTCACGCAAGCCCAATTCCTGCTGAATTGCGGCATAACCCATTGGTTGGAACAAGCCGCCAGTCCTGATCAACCGGGGCATTATCTGCCCATGGCGGCCGCTGTACAAAAATTGTTGAGCCCCGCTGAAATGGGGGAGCTGTTTAAGGTGCTGCTGCTGACAAAAGGGGTGGACGTCAGGTTGAGCGGTTTTGCATCTGGAGACCAGAGGCGCCGGTTGTGATCGGATTGTACCGGGCCCTGTTGTGGTTATTGCTGCCAGTTGCCTTGCTCCGGTTGTGGTGGCGCGGGCGCCACGAACCGGGGTATCGTCGGCAGTGGGCGGAACGTCTGGGCTGGTTTAAAGGCGCACCAAACCATGTGACACAGGCTGCTCTGTCATCGCCCGGCCCGTCGCGTGTGATCTGGTTGCATGCGGTGTCAGTGGGCGAAACCCATGCCAGCCAGCCGTTGGTCGAGGCGTTGATGGTACGTTTTCCTGATGCCGACATTGTGTTGACCCATGCCACACCCACTGGCCGTGCGACTGGCCGGCAATTATTTGGTGATCGGGTGATTCAGGCCTATCTGCCTTGGGATTATGGGTTTGCTGTGCGCGGCTTTTTCCGGCATTTTCAACCCGCTTTGGGTATCCTGATGGAAACCGAGTTATGGCCGGAGTTGTTGCGCCAAGCTCGTATATCGGGCGTGCCGGTCGCGCTGGTGAATGGCCGGTTATCGGCACGTTCCGCCGCACGTTACCGATGGTTAGGCAGTTTGACCGGCAGGATGCTGGCCGGGTTGTGTGCGGTGGGCGCTCAGGGTCAGGCAGATGCCGATCGCCTGCAATCGCTCGGGGCACGGCGAGTCTGCGTAACCGGTAATCTCAAGTTCGATGTGGGCTTGCCAGCATCGCTGTTGGCGCTTGGTCAACAGATAAAGCGCCAGTTGGCGGCTCGTCCGGTCTGGCTGGCGGCCAGTACGCGCGAAGGTGAAGAGGCGCTGATGTTACAGACGCACCGCCAGTTGTCGGCCATGGGGGCATTGCTGGTTCTGGTGCCGCGTCATCCACAGCGTTTTGAGGCGGTAGCCCGGCAAATTGAGCAGGCAGGGTTTCGGTATCAGCGACGGTCTGCCGGCGTATTACCCGATGCTGCATGTGAGGTTTGGCTGGGTGACAGCATGGGCGAAATGGCCTTGTGGTATGCAATGGCGGATGTGGCGGTGATGGGAGGCAGCGTGCTGCCGTTTGGTGGCCAAAACCTGATTGAGCCATTGTCGGCAGGCTGTCCGGTGATTGTCGGGCCGCATACCTGGAATTTTGCCACAGCCAGCGAACAGGCAGTAGCCACGGGCGCAGCGTGTCTGGTGCACGACAGGCAAGAAATGTCCGGTAAACTGGCTGAGCTGCTGCAGTCCACGGAATTGCGGTCGGCGATGGCGATAGCCGGAAAACAACTGATTGCGCAACAGCGTGGCGCTACTGCCCGCACGCTGGACATGCTGGCAACCTGTTTGCCTTGAACCGATGCTGGGCAAACCGCGCCGCTGTTCAGGGCGAGGTTCGGCGCTCTTTCCGGTCTGAAAGCCGGGTTTCAACAAACCAGCAAGCAAACAGGATAAACGCCTTTTCAGGCGACCTGGCACACCATTCCAGCGGCCGGGCGTCGTTACCTGGCAGGGATTTGCCAGATTTAGCGGGCTGGTTTCGACGGGGGTTTGCCGGGCTGCAGATCGGGCAGGAAAACCGCCAGCAAGCCTATCAATGGCAGGTAAGCGCACCATTGGTAGAGGGTTACAATGCCCGCGCTGTCCGCTACCTTGCCCAGCAAGGCTGCGCCGATGCCCCCCAGACCGAATGCCAGACCAAAAAACAGACCCGAGATCGTGCCAACCCGTCCGGGGATGAGTTCCTGCGCGTAAACCACCATGGCCGGGAAGGCGGATGCCAGCATGAAGCCAATGATCATGGATAACCACAGGGACGCTTGTAACCCGACCCAAGGCAGTGCCAAGGTAAAGGGAGCGATGCCCAGAATAGACACCCAAATCACTTTTCGGCGTCCGATTTTGTCACCGATTGGCCCACCCAGCACCGTACCCAGTGCCACGGCTGCTAAAAAGGCAAACAGGTGGTATTGTGCGGTTTTCTGATCAATAGAAAACTGGTGTATCAGGTAAAACATCAGGTAATTGTTGATGCTGGATAAATAAAAAAACTTGGAAAACATCAACGCAACCAGAATGGCAATGGTCCATTTCACCTGACGGTCGGGAAGTGGATTCGACACATGGCTGGGCGTCTTTTTGGCTTGTCGATGCTGGTGGGCATACCAACGTCCAACGGCGATCAACAACATCATGCCCGCCAGCGCGGCCACGGAAACCCAGGCAATACTGTGTTGACCGGCGGGCAATACCAGCCAGGCTGCCAATAAAGGCCCGGTGGCAGAGCCCGCATTGCCGCCAACTTGAAAGATCGATTGCGCAAGGCCATGCCGGCCACCGGAGGCCATGCGCGCCACACGCGACGACTCGGGATGGAAAATCGAAGAACCGGTGCCGACCAGTGCGGCCGCCACCAAGATCATGTGAAAGCTGCCAGCCTGCGACAAGGTAATCAGGCCGCTAAACGTCAGTAACATACCAAAGGCCAGTGACCATGGCATGGGTTTTTTATCGGTTACCCGGCCGACCAGTGGTTGTAATACCGAGCCTGTTAACTGAAAGGTCATGGTGATCAGTCCAACCTGCACAAAGCTCAAATGAAACTCGCCTTTGAACAGAGGATAGAGTGCCAGTAACAGCGATTGCATGGTATCGTTGAGAAAATGCGATACGCTGATCGCCCCAAGGATGCGCCATGCGGTGGTGGGTTGGGCAATAGCTTGATTGTTCATGATGGAATTGTAACGTGAGGTACTAATTGTGGCATTATGCCGATATCAACGACAGATTGCCAGTCTGTGTTTGCTATGTGCTGCGACTGGCTGGCAGGGAGTAACCATTGCCAACGCAGCACAGGCCGCAAAGCCGTTGCCATCGACCTTCAACGTCACCATCGGTCATGCGCTGCTTTGTTTGGATGCCATTGATCCTGCTTATTTTTTTTCGTATTTGCTACAACAGTATGGTCCGCCGTACCAACATGTTGGTGGAGCCTGGTGGTTTAAAACGCCCAATACCAAATTGTGGCAGGTACAACTCACTGCGATCATGGTGAGTGATAATGACGCAACGCTACAATTCATTGCGGCAGAAACTGAGGTCAGTACGGATAAATTAGCAGCGGCCATCCGTACCGATAGCGGACTGATTTTCAAACCGGGCAACAGCGGTGTCTACCCGCTGTTGGTGTCCAACACCGGCAGTATCATTGCTTGGGAAAATACCAAGTCAAAAATTTATTGCGCTAAAGACCGGCGGCTGTTCAATAAATAAATCAAGGTTGGCATCGCTGTAGCGGCTGTCGGATTTTTTCAAATCCCGGCCGCTTGCGCTTGCATATCCGCATGATAGCTGCTGCGCACCATCGGTCCACAGGCGGCGTGGGTGAAGCCCATTTGTTCGGCAGCTTGGCCGAATGCGTCGAATTCATCCGGCGTAACAAAGCGCTCCAATGCGATATGGTGGTCGGAAGGTTGCAGGTATTGGCCGATCGTCAGCATGTCGATCTGGTGTGCCCGCATGTCGCGCATGACGGCCAGTATTTCGTCATTGGTTTCACCCAGTCCCACCATGAGGCCGGATTTGGTGCGGATATTGGGGTGGCGGGCCTTGAATTCGGCCAGTAATGCAAGCGAATGCTGATAATCGGCACCGGGGCGGGCGGCTTTGTACAGCCGAGGAATGGTTTCCAGATTGTGGTTCATGACATCGGGTAGCGCGGTGGCAAGAATATCCAAAGCAAGTGCCATTCGACCTCTGAAATCAGGCACCAGAATCTCGATTTGGGTTTGCGGGGATGCCGTGCGTACCGCACGAATGCAATCGGCAAAGTGTTGTGCACCGCCATCGCGCAGGTCATCGCGGTCAACACTGGTGATCACGACGTAACGTAATCCCATGGCGGCGATGGTGCGCGCCAGATTGGCGGGTTCTTCGGGGTCGGGAGGCAGTGGCGTGCCGTGTCCGACATCGCAAAACGGGCAGCGTCGGGTGCATAAATCGCCCAGAATCATAAAGGTTGCCGTACCATGACCAAAGCACTCGCCCAGATTGGGGCAGGAGGCTTCTTCGCAAACGGTATGCAGGTTGTTGTTGCGCAAAATTTGTTTGAGCTCAATCACACGGGCGCTATTGGGCGCTTTGGCGCGAATCCAGGCGGGCATGCGCAAGCGAGGTTTTTGTACAATCGGAATCGGAATGCGGGCGGTTTTGGCAGCGCCCTTGTGCTGGAGTTTGTCAGCCACGGGAATCCTGTCGGTGGTAAGGGCGATTGATGTGCTGCGTGAGCAGGTCAACCAGCCGGGTTGATGTATGGGCTATTGTAACATTGTCGGCCAGATCACGCAGTTGTGTGACGGGCAGGTTGGCATAACCACAGGGATTGATGGCAGAAAACGGGCGCAAATCCATGTCGGTATTGAGTGCCAGTCCATGGTAGGTACAGCCGTGGCGCACGCGCAATCCCAGTGAGGCAATTTTGGCATCGTTTACATAGACACCCGGGGCCTGTTCACGTCGGTGTGCCAGAATTTCCTGCTCTGCGAGCAGGTCGATGATGGCTTGTTCCATGCGGCTGACTAACTCGCGTACGCCATAACCGCGTCGGGGTAAATTCACTAACAGGTACACAATGATCTGACCGGGGCCATGATAGGTGATCTGACCACCCCGGTCAGTTTTAATGAGCGGAATCCGGCTGGTTTGCAACAGGTGGCTTTCCAGACCGGCCTGTCCCAGCGTATACACCGGTGGGTGACCGGTGAGCCAGATTTCATCCGGCGTGTCGGCGTTACGCCCTGCTGTAAACGCTTGCATGAGTTGCCAAGTGTCCAGATAAGGGGTTTCTCCCAGATCGCGCACGATCATGGTCAAAGCACAACCTTGACCAAGGGGTGTCCCGACAGTTCGCGGTACAGGTTGTCCAGTTGCTCGCGAGAAACTGCACGAATCGTGCAGGTCAGGCTGAGATAGTTGCCGGAACGGCTGGGCCGACATTCCATGGTGGCGGCATCAAAATCGGGCGCATGGCGTTGTACGACGGCCAGCAGGGTGTCGGAAAATTGTGCATCAGCCTGTCCCATGATCTTGATCGGGAAATCGCAGGGATAGTCAATCAGGGTGTCTTCGCTCATGCCACCTCCTGTTAATGAAATTTAAGCATCAAACTGTCCCAGGCCCGGCCCAGCGCGCTGGCAACCGGTACCTCGACCAAGGCTTGTAACGGATATTGTGCCAGTACCTTGCCTTGCAAGCTCACGGTTAGCGTACCGACGGCTTGGCCCTGATTCAAAGGCGCCAACAGCGGCTGGCGGGTGGTCATGGTGGTGACCAGATTTTTTTCTTGTCCATGCGGCACGCTAAGCACGACATCGTGCGTGAACCCGACATTGACTGTGGCCGATTTGCCGCGCCAAACTTTGAGTGTCGTGACGGTTTGTCCGGCATGGTACAAATGCACCGTATCAAAAAACTGGAACCCGTAGTTAAGCAATTTCTGGCTTTCACTGGCGCGCAGCGCATCGGTGGGGGTGCCCAGCACCACGGATATCAAGCGACGGTCACCGCGGTGTGCGGTGGCAATCAGGCAGTAACCGGCGCCTTCGGTATGGCCGGTTTTCATGCCGTCCACACTGGGGTCTGTCCATAGCAAGCGGTTACGGTTGGGCTGGGTGATGTTGTTATAGCGGAATTCACGAATGGCAAACAGCGGCATGTATTGCGGGAATTCACGAATGATGGCGCTGGTCAAGGTCGCCAGATCGCGTGCCGTGGTGTAGTGTTGCGGGTCGGGTAAACCGGTTGCGGTAACAAAATGGGTGTGCATCATGCCCAGTTGATGCGCCGCCTTGTTCATCATATCGACAAATCCGGCTTCACTACCCCCCAAGCGCTCGGCCAGAGCCACGGTGGCATCGTTGCCGGATTGGACAATCATGCCGTGCAGCAGGTTATCAACCGTTACCGGTTGCCCGGGGTTGATAAACATGCGTGAGCCTTCGGTTTTCCAGGCATGTGGAGATGGCTCAACCGTGTCGGTCAGGTGAATGGCACCTTGTTGTAACGCAGAAAACACCAGATACGCTGTCATCAGTTTGGTGAGCGATGCCGGTTGTATCCGGGTGTCCATGTTGGCCCCGGTGAGGGTCTGGTTGTCGGATTCATCCAGCAACAACCACGCGCTGGCGTTGAGTTGTGGCGGTGGGGGCGGCGGCAGATCCAGTGCCAAGGCGCTGTGGACGGATAAAAACAGTGCAGATAACAATAACGGGATGCGTCGCATGATGGGATTCCGTGAAAATGGATCAGTGAGTGACAAGTCGAACCGGGTCAAGGTTCATTCGGGTATGGACTTCGTTGGCGGCCTGGTTGACGCTGTCTTCGTCTTCATAAGGGCCGAGTACCACCCGATAATGGCCATCCTGATTCAGGATGGCCAGTGCGGCAACACCACGATCGAGTTGCGTGGTGGCATCTGCCAAAAAGTGCTCGGCGTTCTCGTGGTTGTTAAAACTGGCCAGTTGCAGAAACAGCCCTTTGGTATGGGCTGCGATATCTTTGCCGCTGCTGATTTGATCAGGCGTGATGGATTCGACCAGTACCATGCCGCTACCGCCCTGCACCAATCCCAGTTTGTGGGCAGCCGTATAAGATAAATCGATAATGCGGTCGCTGTGAAACGGACCTCGGTCATTGATGCGCACAATCACGCTTCGACCCGTTGCGATCGAGGTTACCCGTGCATAGCTCGGTATGGGCAACGTGCAGTGCGCTGCTGTCATGGCGTACATGTCGTAGGTATCGCCGGATGAGGTGGGTTTGCCGGCAAAACGCCGTCCATACCAAGAGGCAAGCCCGGTTTCACGATAGGGCACCAGCGTGGTTCAGGGGGTATACGTTTGTCCCAAGGCCACGTAGGGCTTGTTGGCTGCAGCGCGTAAAGGCTCGATGCGCGGAACGGCATCGGGAATGCTGTCGATATTCGGGGGTGGGTTATCACCGGGGCCATCATCCAGATAATAGCCGCCACCGTGTCGTGTCATGGCGTGCGCGGAACGTGGGTTGTTGATGCCGGTTGGCGAGGCAGGGTTGGCGGGGTGGCTGGCACAACCGGCTAACGTAAGCAACAGCGCGAGCAAATATAACAGGCGGCTCATGTTTTTATCAGCGTCCAGTGGGTTTTCAGGCTCATGATAATGCCAAATCCAAGCATCACAATCGTCATGGCGGTACCGCCGTAGCTCATTAAGGGCAAGGGCACACCGACCACGGGAAGAATGCCGGATACCATGCCGATATTGACCAGTACATAGGTAAAAAAGGCCATGGTCAAGCCACCTGACAGCAGGCGTGCGTATAAGTTGGGGGCGCGCGCAGCAATCAACAAGCCGCGCAGAATGATGGCCAAATATAACGCGATCAGCAGGGTGGCACCGAGCAGGCCAAATTCTTCGCCAAACACGGCAAAAATGAAATCGGTGGTGTGTTCCGGTAAAAAGTTCAGATGGGATTGCGTGCCTTGCATCCAGCCCTTGCCAACGATACCACCGGAGCCGATGGCAATACTGGATTGAATGATGTGGTATCCGGCACCCAACGGATCGCGCATCGGGTCAAGCAGGGTGAGAATGCGTTTTTTCTGATAATCGTGCAAAAAATGCCAGACCAAGGGCGTACTGGCAGCGCCGGCCACGATAAAGCCGAAAATGACTTTCCATGGCAGTCCTGCGAAGAACAAGATGTAGAATCCCGATGCGGCAATCAACAGAGCGGTACCCAAGTCGGGTTGACGCGCCACCAGTCCCACCGGCAATAACAACAGTATGGCGGCAATCACGTAATGGCGGGCTTTCAGCGATGCCTCCCACGTATGGAAAAACCAGGCCAGCATCATGGGTACGCCCAGTTTCATGATTTCAGATGGTTGGATACGCATGAAATGCAAATTAAGCCAGCGGCGCGATCCGTTCACCACATCACCAAACAGGGCTACCCCGATCAGTAATACGATGCCGGTCAGGTAAATGGGAAGTGACATGGCCAGCAGATAAGGCGGGCGGATATTGGCAACCGCTACCATCAGTGTTAATGCAAACAGGATGTTGGCGCTGTGCATCAACAGGTGTTTTATGTCTTCATCGCCAGCGCTGTACTGAACAAACAGGCTGAGCAGCATCAAGCTGAACAGCATGGCAAGCAAAGGGTAATCGAGATGGCTGGCAATATTGGCGATCAGGCGTTTAATCTGCATGGACCGGTCCCTGTGCAGGTTTTGGTGTTGGAGACAGGCTGTTGGGCAGTTTGCCCAACAGGTAATAGTCCATCAGCGCACGCGCGATCGGTGCCGCCGCTGTACCACCGTGGCCGCCATTTTCTACCAGTATGGCAATGGCAATTTTCGGGTGGTCGGCTGGCGCAAATGTAATATAAACCGCATGATCGCGGTGACCGGTTTCTAATTTTGCGGCGTTGTATTTTTCGTTTTGTTTAATACCGACGACTTGAGCGGTGCCTGTTTTTGCGGCAATCAGGTAGGGTGCTCCGGCATTGGCGGCTGCGGCAGTGCCGCCGGGCCGGGTGACGTCTATCATGGCGTCTACGATGACCTGACGTTGTTCGGGCGGTAAATTGATGGTGCGCATCACCACAGGCGCTATCGTTTTACGTAGTCCGGTTTGGCTGTCAATCACGCTTTTAACCAGTTGTGGTTTGAATACCGTGCCACCATTGGCCAAGGCAGCAGTGGCCACCGCAAGTTGCAAGGGCGTGGCAAGGTTGTAGCCTTGTCCAATGCCGCTGATCACGGTTTCGCCAGGAAACCATGGTTGGCGGGAAATGCGGGCTTTCCATGCGCGCGACGGTGAGACACCGGCCAGCTCGCCAGACAAGTCAATGCCGGTTTTTTGGCCGAAGCCAAACTGGGTCAGATAATCGTGCATCCGGTCAATGCCCAAGTCATTGGCCAGACGGTAATAGTAAGTGTCGCAAGACACAACAATCGAGCGGTGCATGTCAACATTGCCATGACCATTGGGTGCCCAGTCGCGGTAACGATGGCTTGATCCGGGAAATTCAAAAAAACCGGGGTCGTAAATGGTGTCTTCTGGCTTGCGTACGCCATAATGCAGGCCGGCCAATGCCATAAAAGGCTTGATGGTAGAGCCTTCCGGGTAAGCCGCACGCAGTGCGCGATCGATCAGTGGGTGATCAGGTGAATTGTTCAAGCTGTCCCAATCGGTGCTGTCAATGCCATCAATGAATAGATTCGGGTCAAATTCCGGCATGCTGACCAGCGCCAAAATACCGCCGGTTTGTGGGTCGATGGCCACCAGCGCGCCTTTGCGATTGCCGAAACCCTGTTCGGCGATGGCTTGCATTTTACTGTCCAGCCACAATACCAGATCATCGCCGGAAACCGGTTCATGGTGGGCGAGTGTGCGGACGGCATGTCCACCCGCATCGGTTTCGATTAAATCGGAGCCGGTTTTGCNNTGTTTTGCCATGCAAGAGGTTTTCAAAGCTTTGTTCAATACCTGTTTTGCCAATATGATCCGATCCGCGATAGTTGTCATATCGACCGTCATTTTGCAAGGTCTTGACATCATTATCGCTGATGCGTCCTATATAGCCTAATAAATGGGCTGCCAGCATGGTTTGCGGGTACTGGCGAAACAGGCGTGCTTTTACGTCAACCCCGGGAAAGCGGTAGCGATTGGCGGTAATGCGCGCCACCTCTTGGTCTGTTAAACGGTTGCGTAACGGCAAGGTTTCAAAATTATGGCTATCGTGCAGCAGGCGAAAAAAATTGCGCCGGTTAGCCGGTGTGATCTCTACCAGTTTGGCCAATTGATCGATGGTGGTATCCAGATCTGCAATTTTGCCCGGGGTTAATTCCAGGGTATAGGCAGCGTAGTTGTGGGCGAGTACCACTCCGTGGCTGTCCATGATAATGCCTCGGTTGGGCGGAACCGGTACGGCGGTGATGCGATTGTTTTCGGCCAGCGTGCGATAGTAATCATGTCGGTAAACCTGTATGTAAAACAGGCGCGCCAGTAGTATCAAACAAGCCAGACTGACCAGTGCGGCTGCAACCCATGCGCGATGTTGGAAAATGGAGGCTTCTTCGCGGTAGGTGCGGATGGCAATGCGTTGTTTCATTGCGTATGGGCAGGCACACGAATTTGTAGACGATACAACAGCCACCATAGCGGAAGCCATGCCATGGTGCCGGTGATGAGCGAAGCAAACCAGCGTAGCATGTTGCGCGAGTCGCCGAGAAAAGTGGCGATCAAAATGTCAACCAACTGTTCGATCAACAGGAATGCCAGAACAGGCAATGCCTGTTGCAATGCAGGAAAGTTGTACAGGCGGCGCTGGAATAATGACAGTGCGTAAAGCGCAGCGGCATACGCCAGCGCATGTTGGCCCAAATGTGCGCCATCGGTCAGGTCGGTCAGTAGTCCCAGCCACCATGCGGTGCCAATGCCGATACGTCGCGGTTGGTAAATCGCCCAATACAAGGTTGTCAACAACAGGAAGTCCGGGCGTAACCACAGCAAATCGATGCGCCAGGGCAGCATATTGAGTAACCAGCCAACCAGCAAACTGCCGACCACGATGCGTGCATGGTGGTTGCTGTGGATGGTGGGGCCTTGCGGCGTGGCAAATTGTTTCATGGCTGACTTGGGAGTGTATCGATGACCATAACCTGGTCTTCCCGGTCGACGCGTGCGGTCGGTGTACAGTCAACTTGATCAAATGCGCTGGTTGACCGGTTGTCGACGCGTATCACGCGCGCGACGTTGATGCCGGCCGGCAATACACCATCGAGGCCGGATGTGATGAGTGTGTCACCCGGACGGATGTCGGTACTGTGCGGCAGGTAGCGTAACTCGGCGGCATCACCGGTGCCGAACATGACGGCATGTTCGCCGGTACGTTGAATTTGCACGGCCACCGATTGATTTTTATCGGTAATCAGGGTGACTTGGCTGGTGAGTGGCCAGGTTTCAGTCACTTGTCCAAGCAAACCATGTTCATCCACCACAGCCGAGCCGGGTTTGATGCCGGCTGAGGTGCCGCGGTTGATGGTCAGCAAATCCCGATAAGGGTCACGGTTGAGCCCGATGATTTCGGCGGCATGGCTGGGGAACTGGGTTTGGTTGCTTAATTTGAGCAGTATCCGTAAGTGGGCATTCTCGGCACGAAGTTGTTGAAGTGCCTGACGGTCAATTTGCCACTGTGCAGCCTGACTGTGAAGCTGTTGATTTTCTGCCAACAAATCCCCTTGGCGCACAAAAAAGGCGCCCATGCGCTCAATAGCCAAGGTGGGTGCTGATTCGGCCATCTGGAGTGGATATATCAAGGTTTGTGCGCCGGATCGCAGCCAGTGTAAGGCATGAAATCGGGCATCAATAATCAGCAATGCGGCACTGAGTATCAGATAAATAACCAGTTTTGCGCCTGAACTGAGTCCGTGTTGAAACAGCACCGTGCTGGAAGCGTGGTCTGCCATGCGTCAGTCTCCGGAAAACATGCGGAATCAGGAGTCCTGAGCGAACACGGTTTGCAGGTGGTCCATTTCCTCCAGTGCGCGCCCGGAGCCTCTAACCACACATGTCAGCGGATCTTCTGCAACGATAACAGGCAGGCCGGTTTCTTCCATAAGCAGTCGGTCCAGATCGTGCAGCAGCGCACCGCCACCGGTGAGAACCATGCCTTTTTCAGCGATGTCCGCGCCCAGTTCTGGCGGGGTTTGCTCAAGCGCGGATTTCACCGCACTGATAATGCTGTTTAGCGGATCGGTGAGTGCTTCGAGAATTTCGTTGCTGGAGATGGTGAAGCTGCGCGGAATACCTTCGGCAAGGTTGCGTCCCTTAACATCCATATCCCGGACAGTGGCTCCCGGGAAAGCAGAGCCGATGGTTTTTTTGATGCTTTCAGCCGTGGCCTCGCCAATTAACATCCCGTAATTGCGTCGGATGTAATTGATAATGGCTTCGTCGAATTTGTCACCACCGACCCGAACCGAGTTGGCATACACAATGCCGCCCAGCGAAATGACGCCCACTTCAGTGGTGCCACCCCCGATGTCGACTACCATTGAGCCAGTGGCTTCAGCCACCGGCAGATCGGCGCCGATCGCAGCAGCCATTGGTTCTTCAATCAGATAAACCTGACGCGCACCTGCACCGATAGCGGATTCGCGAATCGCGCGCCGTTCCACTTGGGTGGAGCCGCAGGGGACGCAAATGATGATGCGCGGGCTGGGATGAAACATGCGCGTATTGTGAATTTTTTTGATGAAATACTTGAGCATTTGCTCGGTGATGGTAAAGTCGGCAATCACGCCGTCTTTCATCGGGCGAATGGCGGTAATGTTGCCTGGGGTNNCGGCCCAGCATGCGCTTGGCCTCAAGCCCGACGGCCTGGATGGTTTTTTTTGAGCTGTTGGCATCTTGCCGGATGGCAACAACGGAAGGTTCGTCGAGAACGATGCCCTTGCCGCGTACGTAAATCAGGGTATTGGCAGTGCCAAGGTCAATGGCCAAATCGGTAGAAAAATAGCCGCGCAGAGATCCAAACATGGTCAGTACATTCGATTGAGTGAAGAACAGGGTGCGAAAGGTTGCTCGTCATTTAACAGTAAATCACGGGCANNCGGGGTGCTGTAATGAACTGGCGAGTCTAAGCCCCATATGATACCCTAATGCAACTGTTTTCTGTGAAGAATTGTGAATCATGTCGTTAACCTTGCAGGATGTAGAACGTGTAGCCAGCCTTGCCCGCATTGCCGTGGCACCCGGAGAGGCGGAA
>DDOT01000124.1:13604-20097 GCA_002341815.1 Thiobacillus sp. UBA2487
CAGCCGATGGCACACGCGCTGGATGTCAGCCAACGGTTACGCGATGACGTGATCACTGAGCCTGATTTGCGTGAAAAGTTCCAGCAGCTTGCGCCGCAAGTAGCGGCCGGTTTGTATCTTGTTCCGCAAGTGATTGAATAAAAAATGATGAATGATAGCTTAAAGCAACTGTCTGCTGCATTAGCAAGCAAGCAAGTGTCCAGTGTTGAGTTGGCGCAGGATTATTTGACGCGAATTGATCGGCTAAACCCGCAATTAAATGCCTTTATTACAGTAGATAAAGCCGCCACGCTGGCGGAGGCACAGGCTGCCGATGCCATGCTGGCGGCGGGCAATGCCCATGCGCTGACCGGTATTCCGCTGGCGCACAAAGATATTTTTTGCATGGACGGCTGGCGAACGACTTGCGCGTCGAAAATGCTGGAAAACTTTATTGCACCGTATGATGCGCATGTGGTGAGTTTGTGTCGTCAGGCCGGCATGGTGTGTTTGGGCAAGACCAATATGGATGAATTTGCCATGGGTTCATCCAATGAAACCTCTTATTTTGGTCCGGTGAAAAATCCGTGGGATTTGGCGGCGGTGCCCGGTGGTTCGTCAGGTGGTTCGGCGGCGGCGGTGGCAGCACGTTTGGCGCCTGTGGCCACCGGTACGGATACCGGCGGGGNNGCCGGCAGCCATGACCGGCATCACCGGGCTTAAGCCAACGTATGGCGTGGTGTCGCGTTATGGCATGATTGCGTTTGCATCGAGTCTGGATCAAGCGGGTCCGATGGCGCGTTCGGCGGAGGATTGTGCATGGATGATGAATGTCATGTCAGGCTTCGATGCGCGCGATTCCACCAGTCTTGAGCGCGCTAAAGAAGATTACACGCGAGAACTGGAGCGCCCCTTGGCGGGGTTGCGGATTGGTTTGCCAAAAGAATTTTTTGCACAGGGGCTTAGCCCGGATGTGGCGCATGCGGTAGAGGCCGCATTGGCTGAATATCGCCGCTTGGGTGCGATGACGGTGGATGTGTCGTTGCCATCCAGTGAATTGTCAATCCCGGTGTATTACGTATTGGCACCGGCAGAAGCCTCGGCCAATCTGTCGCGGTTTGATGGCGTTCGGTACGGCTATCGCGCACCGGATTATGCCGATTTGACCGACCTGTACCAGTTAAGCCGGGCGCAAGGTTTTGGTGCCGAGGTCAAGCGCCGGATCATGATCGGCACCTATGTGTTATCGCATGGTTATTACGATGCGTATTATGTCAAGGCGCAAAAAATCAGACGCTTGATTGCTCAGGATTTCGCTCGGGCATTTGCGCAATGTGATGTCATTATGGGACCTACTGCGCCGGAAACTGCCTTTGATTTTGGTGCCAAGGCTAATGACCCGGTTTCCATGTATCTGTCTGATATTTATACTATCGCTGTCAATCTTGCCGGGTTGCCCGGCATGTCGGTGCCTTGCGGTTTCGACAGCCGCAACCGTCCGGTTGGTCTGCAATTGATCGGTGATTATTTTAGTGAAGCGCGCTTGCTGGGTGTAGCGCACCAGTATCAACGGGTTACGGATTGGCACCAACGCGTGCCGGTTGGTGCCGTTTGAATGGAGGTGTGACATGCAGTGGGAAGTGGTGATTGGTCTTGAAGTGCATGCGCAGTTGTCGACGCGCAGCAAAATTTTTTCTGGCGCAGCCACGGCGTTTGGCGCTGCGCCCAATACCCAGGCCAGCGCAGTCGATATTGCGTTGCCCGGTGTGTTGCCGGTACTAAACCGTGGCGCGGTTGAACGCGCCATTCGTTTCGGCTTGGCGGTAGGGGCGGAAATCAATCCGCGCTCGGTGTTTGCCCGTAAAAATTATTTTTATCCCGACTTGCCGAAAGGCTATCAAATCAGCCAGATGGATGAGCCTGTGGTCAAAGGTGGTTTGCTCAGCGTGGTATTGCCGGATGGCGTAAAAACCGTCCGTCTGACCCGTGCCCATCTGGAAGAAGACGCTGGCAAATCGATGCATGGTGATTTTCATGGCATGACGGGGATCGACTTGAACCGGGCCGGTACACCTTTGCTGGAGATCGTTTCCGAGCCGGACATGCGTAGCGCAGCCGAGGCGGTAGCGTATGCACGAACCTTGCATGGTTTGGTGGTCTGGCTGGGACTATGTGACGGCAATATGCAAGAAGGCAGTTTTCGCTGTGATGCCAATGTCTCGGTGCGCCCGCAAGGACAATCGGCATTTGGCACGCGTTGTGAAATCAAAAATCTGAATTCATTTCGGTTTTTGGAGCGGGCCATCGAATTTGAAGCGCGTCGCCAAATTGAACTGATTGAAGAAGGCGGCAAGGTGCGTCAAGAAACCCGTTTGTATGACGCAGACCGTGATGAAACCCGCACGATGCGTTCCAAAGAAGATGCTTTTGATTATCGGTATTTTCCGGATCCGGATTTGTTGCCACTGGTCATTGGCGCGGATTGGATAGAATCTGTGCAGGCGGCCATGCCCGAATTGCCGGCGGCCATGTGCGAACGTTTGTGCAAACAGTATGGGTTGACAGCGTACGACGCCAGTATTTTAACTGCCAGTCGCGCAATGGCAGATTTCTTTGAACAAGCTGTGGCGGCGTCAGACGGTGCTGCCAAGCTGTGCGCTAACTGGATCATGGGGGATTTGTCGGCGGCGCTTAACCGTGCGGATCTCGACATTCAAAACTGCCCGGTGACTGCCGCCCGGTTGGGCAAACTGGTGGCACGCGTGCAAGATGGTACGTTGTCGAGCAAGCTGGGGAAGACCGTATTTGAGGCGCTGTGGAATGGCGAGGGCGAAGTCGATACCATTATTGACGCGCGGGGCTTGCGCCAAGTATCGGACAGTGGTGCGATTGCGGCAATTGTGGATGATGTTTTGCGTGCATATCCGGCGCAAGTGGCGGAGTTTCGTGCCGGCAAAGATAAAATGTTGGGGTTTTTGATCGGGCAGGCCATGAAGGTCAGTAAAGGCAAAGCCAATCCACAACAGTTGAATGAGTGTTTGCTGGCGGCGCTGAAACAGTCGAGTTGATCAGCGCGGTCTGCTTTGCTCCTCATGGAGGAGTTGATAAGCATTTCCCTAGTTTTGTTGGCTGTTTCTGGTGAGCTCAATAAACCGCGCTTTGTCGGCATCAAAGCGGTTTTTGGTATCGTCATAATTGTGCTGCTCGATGACCAGTTGATTATCAAGATCGGTAATCAGCCGTTCGTTGGCACGGTATTTGTCGGTTTTGGATCCGTCAGCGTGGGACTGCATTTGTGCACGTTTGGCTAACAACGGCGATAGTTGGGCATTGATGCCGTTGATCATCAACTGAATTTGTTTCAAGTTGTCAGCGCGGGCAAGGTCGATCTCCTGAGATGAGGTATAGGTGTTCAGCAGCGCGGTGTCATGACGTTTTTGTTCCTGTATGTTGTGACGCTGCTGTTCCAGAATGGCCTGTTGGTTTTTTTGCGCCGCGCGTTGTTCTGCGGTCAGAGCCGCTTGTGTTTGGTTGATCACCACCCCGTGTTTGTCGATGACGGTAAGTGCGGCCCCTGCCGCCTGTGCGGGCATGACATTCCCATAATGAACCACGCCGCTGGCATCGCGCCACCGGTAAATGTCTCCCGCATGTGCGTTGCTTGCAGCAAACGTCAACAGGCTGATGAGCAGGGTGGAACACAGGTAATTCACGGGGTGGCGACTCCGTAAGTTGAACGGTATGCTTCGACAGCGTTCAGGTATTGTTGCATGTCTGATGAACTTTGCAAATAGCCCAGCAAATCATCCAGCGTGGCAATGGCAAATACCGGAATGCCTTGTGATGCGGTGACTTCTTGTGCGGCAGATAATTGGCCCAAACCGCGTTCCATGCGATCCACCGCGATGACGACCCCGGCTGGTTCAGCGCCTTGGTGACGAATGATGTCAATCGACTCGCGCACTGATGTGCCGGCAGAGATGACGTCGTCAATGATGAGTACTTTCCCCGTGAGCGGTGCGCCGACCAGATGTCCGCCTTCACCATGATCTTTGGCCTCTTTGCGATTGAAACACCAGGGTGTGTTGCGCCCGGCGGCAGCCAGACCGATGGCTGTTGTCGCCGCCAGGGGAATGCCCTTATAGGCAGGGCCAAACAGGACATCAAACGGTATGCCAGCAGTGATGATGGCTTTGGCGTAGAATTCACCCAGTTTTCCAAGCATGGCGCCATCGTTAAACAAGCCTGCGTTGAAAAAATACGGACTCAGTCGGCCGGCTTTGGTTTTGAATTCACCAAAACGCAACACATGGCTGTCAATGGAAAATTGTAAAAATTGTTGTCTGAAATCATTCATGATGCAATCCACAGGAAATTGAAGCATGCGTATTATAACGGCTAACCTGAACGGGATACGTTCTGCCGACAGCAAAGGTTTTTTTACCTGGCTAACCCGTCAGCAGGCAGATTTTGTTTGCGTGCAAGAATTAAAGGCGCAAGATGGTGATTTGACAGCGCACATGCGCGTACCTGACGGGTATCAAGGTTATTTTCATCATGCCGAAAAGAAAGGCTACAGTGGGGTGGGGATTTATGCACGCAAACCACCACGCGAGGTGATTGTCGGATTGGGCTTGCCGGAAATTGATAGCGAAGGGCGTTATCTGGAACTGGTGTATGACGAGTTGTCCGTGATTTCGCTATATTTGCCGTCGGGGTCCAGTGGCGAGAATCGACAAGCCGCCAAATTTCATTTTATGGCATTGTTTTATCCCCGTTTGGCTGACATGATGCGCGATGGTCGCCAACGTGTGATTTGCGGAGACTGGAATATAGCCCATACCGAAAAAGATCTGAAAAACTGGAAGTCCAATCAAAAAAACTCAGGTTTTTTGCCTGAAGAACGCGCATGGATGAGTCAGGTGCAGAACGAGCTGGGTTGGCGCGATGTGTATCGTGGTTTGTATCCGGAAGCGTCGGAAGATGGCTACACCTGGTGGAGCAACCGTGGACAAGCGCGAGCAAACAACGTGGGTTGGCGGATTGATTATCAATTGGCAACCCCGGTATTGGCTGCGCGTGCACAACAGGCGAGTATCTATAAAGACCAGTGGTTTTCCGACCACGCGCCATTGACGGTGGATTATGCCGATGCCTGAACAGCAAGCCGGCTGGCGGGTTTATGTGCATCCCAAGGTGCGGGCGATGTTACTGCTGGGTTTTTCTTCCGGCCTGCCGCTGTTTTTGGTGTTGAACACGTTTACGTTCTGGTTGCGCGAGTCGGGGATCGATCGTGCAACAGTCGGGCATGTCACGTGGGTGGCCATGATTTGGGGATTCAAGTGGTTGTGGGCCCCCTTGCTGGATCGGGTGCGCTTGCCGGTGCTGGGCAGTCGCTTGGGGCGCCGTCGTTCATGGATGTTGGTGGCACAAATCGGCGTGGCGGTGGGGTTGTTGGGCATGGGCAGTCATGATCCACGGACGGGGCTATCGCTGTCAGTGACTTTCGCCGCTTTGACTGCATTTTCTGCTGCCAGTCAGGATGTCGTGGTCGATGCATGGCGGATTGAGGCGCTGGGTGAGGCATGGCAAGGTGCGCTGGCCGCAGCCTATCAGGCGGGATATCGGTTGGGCATGATTGTGGCCGGCGCTGGCGCACTGTGGTTGGCCAGTTGGTTTGGCGGCGCAAATGAGTACGATGCGGGTGCCTGGCGTCAGGTGTATGTCGTGATGGCAGGGTTGATGTCGGTTGGCATGTTGTCGGTATGGTTATTATTAGATGAAGCGCCATGGTCGGTGCCGTGCCCGTCGAACGGCCATGCCCGCGAGCGTCTCTTGCCGTGGCTCGGGTATACCATGCTGGCGCCGCTGGCTGATTTTTTCCGGCGTTATGGTGCGCATGCGCTGCTGGTGTTAGGGCTTGTGGCAACCTACCGTATTCCGGACGTTGTGTTGGGGGTGATGAGCAATACATTTTACGTGGATATGGGTTTTAGCAAGAATGAAGTCGCCATGGTGTCAAAGCTGTATGGCGTGGTGATGACGTTAAGCGGTGCCGCTATGGCTGGTTTGATGATTGCCCGTTTCGGGTTGGCACGCGTGTTGTGGCTGGGTCCGATATTTTCAGGGCTTGGCGCGTTGTGGTATGCGTGGCTTTCCGGGCGCGGTCACGATGTGCATGCACTGATGTTGACCATTTCTGTTGATAATTCGGCGGGTGGGTTGGCGTCTACCGCGTTTATCGCGTGGTTGTCCGGTTTGACCAATCGAGACTTTTCTGCTGCGCAATACGCGTTGTTGAGCTCGGTCATGTTGTTGTTGCCGAAGTTTTTGGCAGGTTTTTTTGGGGATCTGGTCAATCAATGGGGCTATGCCCTCTTTTTTGAGCGATTGGCAGTATTGGTGCTGCCGGCCTTGTTATTGTTGGGCTGGGTTCAGCGGGTGCAGCGGAGAGCTGAATGATTCATTATGATGTGCTTTCCATGATGTTGGTGGGCTGGTTGGGTGGTGTGCA
>DDOT01000001.1:0-2211 GCA_002341815.1 Thiobacillus sp. UBA2487
TTGTCTCTGGTAAAATAACAGCCATACATTGATTAGGAATCGAGCCAATGCGCAAATTACTGTTAGCCTCGTTGCTCATGCCATTGTTTGCCATGGCTGACCAATCCACGCTGCCAGATGCACCACCTCCGCCAACGGTTGGTGAAGATACCGGCGAACCAGCNNCGCCAACGCCACCCGTTATCACCAAGGACCAAGCCAACCAAGCGGATATCACCTCCCGCCAACGGGGTGATGAAACATGGGAAGAATACCGCCGGCATGGCAAGTTGTACATGATTCGCGTCACCCCAGCCCATGGTCACCCGTATTATCTGATTGATGACAACGGTGATGGGCAATTTCATCGACACAATTTACTGCATAATGCAGTACAACCCCCCATGTGGATCCTGAAACAATGGTGATGGCATAATGACCGATCTGAGAACAATAACAACCTGATATTATGTCTGTTTTTACTCGCGTTTCAGAATCTGATGCCATCGCGTTGCTCAATCGGTTTGATCTGGGCAAGCTGGTTTCGCTGCAAGGAATCGCTTCGGGCATCGAAAACACCAATTACTTTCTTACCACCGAGCGTAACCAATTTGTTTTAACCTTGTTCGAACTGCTTGGCGCTGATGAGCTACCATTTTTTCTTAACTTGATGGTTCATTTGGCCGAGCAGTCCATTCCTTGCCCACGCCCCATGGCAGACCTTGATGGACTGCTTTTGCAAACCGTCAACCATAAGCCTGCCAGTCTGGTCAGCCGATTAAGCGGGCATTCCATAGAATTCCCTGATGAACAACATTGCCACGCGGTCGGCAACATGCTGGCTCACATTCATCTGGCCGGCGCCCAGTTTGACATGCAACGCGACAACCCGCGCGCAGCAACCTGGTGGAAGCAGCTTGCGCCACGCTTGGCGCCAGTGCTGAGTAGCGACGATGTCACACTATTACAAGAAGAAATTCGCTACCAGTCGTTACATCGGCTACAAGACTTGCCTCGCGGCATCATCCACGCAGACCTGTTCCGTGATAATGTCCTGTTCGATGGCCATGCGTTATCCGGCATTATTGATTTTTACTTTGCCTGTACCGACACTTGGCTATACGATGTAGCCATTACCGTCAATGACTGGTGCATTCACCCTGATGGAACCTTGGACCATGGTCGCAGCATGGCCTTATTACAGGGTTATCACAACGCACGGCCTTTTGTCGCGCTCGAACGTGGCGCATGGCCGGTGGTTTTGCGCGCTGCTGCGTTACGTTTTTGGGTCTCGCGCCTCTACGACTTACATTTTCCGCGCGATGGTGAAATCACCCATGCAAAAGATCCCAACCATTTTCGAGATATTCTGCGCTCGCGAATCGAAACACAATCCAACCTGCGCCGTTTGTGGGTATAACGCTTGATGAATCCACCCATCTTTCACAACCGTCCCGCCTCACACGGCTTCATCTGGATCAAACAGGCATTTGTACTGTATTGGAAACATCCATTCATCTGGATCAGCTTCAGCCTGGTGCTTGTATTGGGCGGCGCCGCCACCAGTTTGCTCGGATGGGTAGGCCCGGTCATTTTTCAGCTCATTACGCCCGTCATGCTGGGCGGCTGGATGTTGGCTTGCAACCAACTTGAACACGGACGCCCGGCAGACATTCGCGACATATTCTCCGCTTTCAATACCCATTACAGCGGCCGATTGGTGACTGTGGGTGGCGTTTATATGACCGGCATGCTGATTGCCTTTGGTTTACCAGAACTATTCGGCAATGATCCACTGATACATGCACTGATTCAGGCCGCGCACAATACCGCAGCGCAACCACCAAACGCAGCACAATTTCCGTTCAGCGTTACCGCCCTGCTGGTATTATTCGCCACACTGGGCATCTTCACCCTGATGCTGATGCTGTATTGGTTTGCCCCGGCATTGATCGTACTGAATGACATGCTGCCAGTCGCCGCCATGCGCCAAAGTTTTCATGCCTGCCGCGCTAATTTCCCGGCATTTTTACTATACGGCATTCTCATGATCATTATGATGGCACTGGGCAGCATTCCGGGGTTGCTGGGTTTGCTGATCGTCATTCCCGTGGGTTTTCTGGGTTATTTTACTGCTTGGCGAGATTTATTCGATAGTAACCAGCCCGATCATTTCATACATTAACGCGTGCCCTCACTGGTCTTTTCTTCCCTATTGAAATTTTATTCAAT